>JADGPX010000058.1 GCA_017882215.1 Chitinophagaceae bacterium
TTCGTTCTTGAAGTAATATCTGGTAAATAAATCAGCAGCATATTTTAAAACAGGTGTATAAGTAAAGATGCCGTAATTACTTAAAAAATGCAAATGGCAATATTAATTTAAGCATTATCTTTATTAAAATTTTACTGTGTTATGAAATCAGATTTGCAGGAGTTTGAAACCCTGCCACCGCAAAGACCTGTATTTTTAAAAGTATTATGCCTGCTCACTTTTATTGGGAGTGGATATGGAATAATAAATAGTGCAGTTACCTATTTTAAGGCAAATGATATTTCTAACATTGTGATAGAGGCAAAGACTAAAATGTATGAAGACCTCAATAAAAAGAAAAAAGCAAAAAATCCGGAATCTGTAAACATCATCAGCAAGGTTATGAATAATGTGTCTGTGATAACTACTCCTGAGAATCTTCGCAAAACCGCCATTGGGAATATTATTACCTCTATACTTTGTTTATTAGGCGCTTTTTTAATGTGGAATTTGCGAAGGATGGGTTTTTACATTTACACACTTGGAACAATTATCAGTATAGTCATTCCCTTTTATCTCTTCGGCAATAATTTCCTTACTACTATTTCTGCCGGGTTTGCCAGTTTTATAGGCATTTTGTTCGTTATATTTTATGCAATGAATATTAAAAGCATGAAATAACTTTAACCCAAATATTCCGTATCATCTTACTATAAAATTGAAAATTTATTATTACCTTCGCAGCCTGATAAAAAGTAAATAATAAATTATTTTAGAAAGATGCCTTATTTAACAACAGAAAAAAAAGCAAATATCTTCTCGGAATACGGTGCCGCCGCTGCGAATACCGGTTCTATTGAAGCACAGGTTGCTATGCTGACAGAAAGGATTAATCATATTTCTGATCATCTTAAAACAAATAAAAAAGATTTCTCTACACAACGCGGCTTAATGCAAATGGTTGGTAAACGTAAAAGACTGCTTACTTATTTAAGCAAGCATAATCTTTCTGTTTACCGTTCATTAATTGAAAAGTTAGGACTCCGTAAATAATTTATTAAGAATGATATGTTAGCTATTCCCAACTGAAATTTCAACAGTTGGGAATACTTTTTTTTACAATTAATTTGATCAAAAACAATGACGACTCCCAAACCAATTTCTGTAACATTTGATATAGGCGATGGACGTATGGTAACCATCGAAACCGGTAAGCTTGCACGCCAGGCTGATGGTGCGGTTACTGTTCGCTTAGGTAATTGTATAATTTTAGCAACAGTAGTTGCCAATAAGGAACCAAAGGAAGGACAATCCTTTTTTCCTCTTTCAGTAGATTACCAGGAAAAATTTGCTTCGGCAGGCCGTATTCCCGGTTCATTCTTTAAAAGAGAAGCAAGGCTGAATGATTATGAAATATTAACCTCCCGTTTAATCGACAGGGCTTTGCGACCATTGTTTCCTGAAGATTATGTTTGTGAAGTACAGGTATTGGTATCATTAATATCATCTGATGCAGAAGTGATGCCCGATGCTTTAGCCTGTCTTGCTGCATCTGCTGCACTTGCTGTTTCCGATATTCCCATCCAGGAAATAATTTCAGAAGTAAGAATTGGAAGGGTTAATGGTAAGATGATCGTGAATCCTACCCGCAGCGAACTGACTGAAGCCGATATGGAATTTATGATCGCTGCTACTGCAAAGAATATTATGATGGTGGAAGGTGGCAGTAAAGAATGCCAGGAAGAAGACCTTATAGCTGCGATACAGCTTGCTCACCAGGCGATACAGGTACAGGTAAAAGCTCAGGAAGAATTGAGAGATAAAGTTGGTATAACAGCAAAAAGAGAATATCCCCAACCTTACCGCAATGAAGAACTTCATAAAAAGATAAATGAGTTTGCAGAGAAAGGTATCAAAGAAATTGCTGCTTCTGCATCTGCCAAGCAAGACAGGAGTGATGCCTTTGAAAAATTAAAAGATGATTTGATTGAACATCTTGGCGTATTACCTGATGAGGATGTTCCGCTTGTAAAATATTATTTTGGGGAACTTCAATATCATTATGTACGGGATATGATCTTAAACCAAAAAGTAAGATTAGATGGTCGGGGATTAGAGGATGTTCGTCCATTAACTATGGAGACTGATATTCTTCCGTCTCCTCATGGTTCAGCATTATTTACAAGAGGTGAAACCCAATCACTTACAACAGTAACTTTGGGAACTCCTTTAGATGAATTATTAATTGAAAGTGCAGCAAAAAGTGATTATTCCAAATTCATTTTGCATTATAATTTCCCGCCATTTTCTACAGGGGAAGTAAAACCTATGAGAGGTGTTGGTCGCCGTGAAATTGGTCATGGTAATTTAGCGCTTCGTTCATTAAAACAAATTATGCCGGGTGGTGAATATCCATATACAGTGAGAATTGTTAGTGATATTTTAGAAAGCAATGGTTCTTCATCTATGGCTACAGTATGTGCCGGCTCTTTGGCATTAATGGATGCAGGTGTTCCTTTTAAAAAACATGTGAGTGGTGTGGCAATGGGATTAATTTCTAAAGAAGGGAAATATGCAATCCTTACAGATATACTTGGTGATGAAGATCATTTAGGTGATATGGATTTTAAAGTTACAGGAACAAGAGAGGGAATTTGCGGAGTGCAGATGGATATTAAAGTGGATGGCTTAAGTATGGATATAATGAGGCAGGCATTAGACCAGGCAAAGCGTGGTCGTCTTCAAATTCTTGATGCGATGTATGAATGTCTTCCTGAACATAGGGAAGATGTGAAACCACATGCACCAAGAATGGAAAAATTAATTATCGATAGTGAATTTATCGGCGCTGTTATTGGGCCTGGCGGAAAAATAATCCAGGAGATACAAAAATCAACAGGCGCAACAGTTAATATAACAGAAGTTGGCAAAACAGGAGAAGTAAGTATTTTTTCTGCAGATAAAGAAAGTCTTGACCAGGCAGTTGCATGGATTAAAAGTATTGTTGCTGTGCCTGAAGTAGGTGATGTGTTTGAAGCAACTGTAAAATCTATTAAGGAGTTTGGTGCCTTTGTTGAATTTTTACCGGGTAAGCAGGGATTATTACATATTTCTGAAATTATGTGGAAGCGTTTGGAATCAATGGAAGGTGTTTTGAATGAAGGTGATAAAGTAAAAGTGAAGATCATTGGTGTTGATCCTAAAACAGGAAAATTCAAGCTTAGCAGAAAAGCATTACTGCCAAAACCTGAGCAAACACAGTCACCAAGACCCGCACAAAACCGAAATAATCCTGGAAATTAATTTTTTTCTCACATAAATAATATGGGCTTGCAATTGCGAGCCTTTTTTTATGAGCACATATATCAAAATAGAAATAAAAACCGTTTCTGTTGAGCAATTAGAAATTCTTGTTGCAGAATTATCTGAGATTAATTTTGATGCATTTGAAGAAAATGAAAATTGCCTTTCAGTTTTTATTAAAGAAAAATATTTTGATGAAAATGAATTGAATAAAATTATCGTACCAAAAAATATCACTTACACAAAATCAATTATTAAGGATACCAACTGGAATGCAAAATGGGAAAGCGAATTTGAACCGATAATAATAGGAAATTTTGTAGCAGTAAGAGCATTATTCCACAAGCCTGTTAAAAGTGTTAAGCACGAAATAATAATCACTCCCAAAATGAGTTTTGGAACAGGACATCATGCTACAACTTATCTTATGCTACAACAAATGCAATCCATCAACTTTATAAATAAGACAGTTTTAGATTTTGGAACCGGCACGGGAATATTAGCGATCCTGGCTAAAAAGTTAGGAGCTAAAAAAGTAGTGGCAATTGATAATGATGAATGGAGCATAAACAATGCAAGAGAAAATTTTGTTGCAAATAATTATACTGATATTATTCTGCTTCAAAAAGATAGGATAAGTGATCCTGATAGCAATCAGGATGAAAAGTTTGATATTATTTTAGCTAATATAAATTTGAATGTTATTACCAGCAGCATTAAAGATTTAAAAAATATTTCTCACCAATCATCTAAATTATTATTAAGTGGTTTTTTAAGCCCGGATAAACAAACATTGATCAACAGTTTTATTTCAGAAGGTTTTAAGTACATAGAGACTACGGAAAAAAATGAATGGATCTCAATGTTATTAACAAAATCATAATTACAAAACCAAACAAACGATAAAGTGGTATATTTGTTGTTCGCTTTGTTTGGCTTAACAAAAAATGAAAGAGAGTTTACTTATTATATTGGCTTATTTCATAGGATCAATTCCCTCAGCGTTAATAATCAGCAAAAGATTTTTTGATATTGATATTCGTGAATATGGCAGTGGTAATATGGGTGCTACTAATACATTTCGTATACTGGGGCCACGTTACGGTACTATTGTAATGATCTTCGATATTCTAAAGGGTATGGCTGCAGCTGCATTGTATACCTTATTACCATATTATCTCAGCAATGAGTTGGACAGAACTAATCTTATGATCGGTTTGGGTCTTTCAGCAACCCTCGGACATATCTATCCCATCTGGGCAAACTTTCGTGGAGGTAAAGGGGTAGCTACTTTATTTGGAATGATACTCGCAATTCAACCGGTTGTAGCTGTGAGCTGTGTTGCAGTATTTATATTAGTCTTATATTTAACAAGATACGTTTCCTTAAGTTCAATACTTGCGGGAGTGGCATTGCCTATTTGCGTTTTATGGATATATAATGAAAAAGAAGTTTTTTACAGGGTATTTGCAGTTGCAGTAGCTGGTTTAATTATTCTTACACACCAAAAAAATATCAGCAGAATATTTAAAGGCAATGAAAGCCGTGTCCCTATTTTAAAACACAGGGATAGAAAAAAGTCCAGGAAGAAAGAATAACTGGCAGCGGTAATCCATACAACTTTTCAAGAGAAGCAATTCCTTTCTGGACAAGAATGGCCAATTTAAATAATGGACAAAAGCCTTCTGAATTTTTAAGTGATCACCCGGTAGATTCTAAAAGAATACAAAAGCTGCAAGGCTACATGAACGAAGCATTATCATACTATAAGCCAGTGAATTCCAGATAATCTACCTTACTCTGGAAAAAACCAAGCTCCATCTCAAAAGGATGGAGTTTTTATTGTGGTTAAGCTGAAAAAAAATCCTATCTTTGCGCCCTAACTGCGCTGTAACCATTCTTTTTACAATTCTCTATGAGGAATCAACATTGTAAACGTTTGCATTTTTAAATTAAAATTCTAAGCATTATGTCTCAAACACTGTTTGAAAAACTGCAATTAAAGAATGAGAAAAATTTGTTGGTGCAAGGGCTGCCATCAACTATTGAAAAGCAATTTGTAAAGCTATCTTTTGCAAAGAATGTTACTCCTCTTTTAAGAATGAGGAAAATTGATTTTGCCCTGATTTTTGCCCTTAATCAAAAGCAATTGAATGATATTTTAAAAGATGTTTTTCCTGCTTTGCACCCAGATGCAAAATTATGGATCGCCTTTCCTAAATTAACCTCCAAAATAGTGAGCGATCTTAACAGGTGTTGCACGTGGGAGTATCTTCGCAACGAGGGTTTTCAATCAACAGATGAAGTAGTGCTGGATTATGTTTGGAGTGCACTTCAGTTCAAAAGAGTTGAACCTGTAAAAAGTGTCAAACCTTTATCCGGCAAACCGAAAGTATTAGAGCCAATGACTTCTTCAAAAAGAAAAGTGGCTTTACAGGTTTAATAAAACTCATCTCAAAATAACCGTTCCCATTTGCCTTGTCATTTCTACTTCAAGGCCTTTTAAATATTTATGTGTTTGCAATAATGATAGCTGTTCTTCAGCCGAATGAGGTTGCTCAAGATCTTTTTGGTTAATGCTTATCAGCCTTTTTATTTTCCGCAGTTTTAAATAATTGACAGTAGAGAAAACTTCTTCTTTATACGTGTCATCACGTGTTGGTACCGGCATTTCATAATGTTCTTTCCATCCCGGGCTTACTTCGTAAGGAAATTCCATAATGGATACCACAAGCGCACTCATCTGCTGGTTCTCGTGATATAAAAAATTCTTTTCCGTCGGTTCTATTCCTGCATCGTACCAGGCTTTATAGGTTTGTATAACTTCCATTAGTTTGCTGTTATCAATAAGCTCATCTTCAGTAATATTATTTAAAATATATTCGGCAACAGTAGTTCCCGATTCCCATTCTTTTAATCCAAACTCCAGTAAACTTCTTACGATAGCTCTTTCACTCTGCTCATCTTCATTCAATAAATTTATAATATCCTCATCTCCGGTTGGTATAGTTGTAGCAGCGCCTTCCTGGTATACTTTATCTACAGAGAAAGATTTTCTTTCTTGTTTATTTATTTTTTCACGGATAAATTTATTTACAAGATTATGCAAACCACTTTCATCAATTTTTAACAGCTCAGCGCTTTTTCGGATGTAATCCTGCTGCTTTGTGAAATCTTCAGCCTTATTTATTTTGGAAATTGTTTCTGCTATCTGGTTTACTACAACAGATCTTTTATTAGTGTCATCACCGGCATCTTTCAGCGCAATATCAAGCTGAAATAAAATGAAATCTTTTTTATTGGCAGCAATAAAATCTGTAAAAGCGCTAACTCCTTTTTTATTTATATAACTATCGGGATCTTCTTTATCTGGTATTAAAACAAGTTTTACATTTAAGCCTTCTTCCAGCGCCATATCCAATCCACGTAAAGCAGCTTTTACCCCCGCAGCATCACCATCATAAATTATGGTAAGGTTACTTGTATATTTTTTTATCAACCGTAGCTGGTCAGTTGTTAGAGAAGTTCCGCCACTTGCAACCACATTTTCAATCCCTGCCTGGTGCAGTGCAATAACATCAGTATAACCTTCTACCAGTAAGCATTCATCAGCTTTATCAATAGCCATTCTGGCAAAATAGGAGCCATATAAAATCTTGCTTTTTACATATATCTCATTTTCAGGAGTATTGATATATTTTGGTGCCTTATCATTATTTTTTATAAGCCTGGCACCAAACCCAACAATCTTTCCGCTCTGATTATGTACGGGAAAAATTATTCTTCCGCGATAATTATCTGCAGGTTTCTCATCTCTTACAGTTACCAATCCGCTTTTTTGTAAATAGTCAATATTGTATTGTGCAGCCAGAGCAGCCTTTGCAAAATTATCCCGGGAAGAAGGATTGAAACCCAGTTGAAACTTTTTTATTATCTCTTCTCTAAAACCTCTCTGCTTTAAATAACTTAAGCCAACATCCTGTCCTTCATCAGTATTAAATAAAACATCTGTAAAATACTTTTGTGCAAAATTATTTATCGCATAAAGGCTGTCAGCAAGTAATTGTTGCTGCTTAATTTCGGGAGATGTTTCAGTTTCTTCAATCTCTACATTATACTTGTTGGCAAGCCATCGCAATGCTTCTACGTAACTGTACTTTTCATGCTCCATTAAAAAACTTATGCTGTTGCCGCTTCGTCCGCAACCAAAGCATTTGTAAATTTCTTTTGATGGTGAGACTGTGAATGAAGGAGTTTTTTCGTTGTGAAAAGGACATAGTCCCAGATAATTAGAGCCCCGCTTTTTAAGTTTTACAAATGAGCTTATGATATCGATAATATCTATCCTGCTTAAAATTTGTTGTATGGTAGAAGGGGAGATCATTACATTCAAAAATAACAAATGAATGCTATTATCCTGCAGGATGTTAAATCTTTCATACAATTTTTATAGAGTGCAACCGTTGTAATCAAAGTTAAATCCTATAAACTAAACTAATACATGATGCCAATCCTAAACCAGCAGCATTTTTTAGCGGAACAATTTCACGCTAAAGATATTTTAGTAATAAAGGCAAATTACGAGGCAATCCTTAAAATTAAGAGATGGAAGTTTATTCACAGCCTTTCCACTTTAAGTACAACAATAAGGATGGAAGCCGACAATATGATACATAATTCTTTCCTTGCTTTTATTGATAGCCAGGAAGTATTAATTGCAGAAGGATACTTTGAATCCGATCTTCAAAATTAATTTTATCAATTACTCTTACTTCGCCGCACTTAAATTTTAGAGCCTTAAGTTTGTATAACTGTTTCTTACAAACTATAAAAATGAACCTAAAATCTCCGCTATCTTTTTTTTTGATTATTTCTCCCATAATTTTTTATTCGTGTACAAACAGCAGTGCCAGAGCTAACTTTTACATGATCACCAACTTTCGGTAATTGTACATGATTCACATAACTGGTGAATTCAGCACTCTTCATTTCATAATTCTTAATTTAGTATTACCAAAACTATTATCATGTATTAACATTCATCAAACGATGAACTCTTGCCTGCCTTTGTTACCTTTGCACCTTCAAAAGTTTTTATGAATAAAAAAGAAGTTTATATTATATCGGCAGTCCGTACACCTTTGGGAAGTTTTGGTGGGGCATTAAAAGATATTCCTGCTACAAAGCTTGGTGCTATTGCTATTAAAGGCGCTATCGAAAAAGCCGGCATTGATCCTAATATTGTGCAGGATGTTTTAATGGGCTGTGTATTGCAGGCAAATCTTGGTCAGGCGCCGGCACGCCAGGCTTCAATGCTTGCAGGGCTTCCACCAAATGTTAATTGCACAACGATCAATAAAGTTTGTGCCAGCGGAATGAAAGCAATTATGATTGGCGCACAAAGTATAATGCTTGGTGATGCTGATGTAGTAGTTGCAGGTGGTATGGAAAATATGAGCCAGGTGCCTTTTTATTCTCCATCTACACGCTGGGGAAATAAATATGGAAATACACAATTGATTGATGGGCTTGTAAAGGATGGATTGACCGATGTTTATAATGATTATGCCATGGGCAATGCTGCAGAATTGTGTGCAAGAGAATGTAACATAAGCAGGGAAGAGCAGGATGAATTTGCCATTGAAAGTTATAAGCGCAGCCAGGCTTCCGTTAATGAAGGAAAATTTAAAGAAGAAATTGTAGGAGTTGAAATACTTCAACGCAAAGGTGACCCAATAATGTTTTTAAAAGATGAAGAACCCTTTAATGTAAAATTTGATAAGATACCCGAATTAAAATCTGCTTTTGAAAAAAACGGAAGTGTAACAGCTGCCAATGCAAGCACGATGAATGATGGCGCTGCAGCACTTGTTTTAATGAGTAAAGAAAAAGCAGATGAGTTGGGATTAAAACCAATTGCAAAAATTGTAAGCTACGCAGATGCAGAGCAGGCTCCTGAATGGTTTACGACAACACCTTCCATTGCCTTACCAAAAGCTGTTGAAAAGGCAGGATTAAAAATGGAAGACATTGAATATGCAGAATTGAATGAAGCGTTTAGTGTTGTTGGCATTGTGAATGCCCAAAAAATGAATCTTGATCTTAAAAAAGTAAATGTAAATGGAGGAGCGGTTTCGTTAGGTCATCCGTTAGGTTGCAGTGGCGCACGGATAATTGTTACATTAATAAATGTATTAAAACAAAATAATGGAAAGATTGGTGCTGCAGCGATTTGTAACGGTGGTGGTGGTGCAAGCGCAATGGTAATTGAAATTGTCTGACGGTCCCCGTCTGACAATTCATAATATTTTACCATAGTATTTTGTGGTCAGACCGGGACGGTCAGACCAGTGAAAATTGCTCAATTCCTCAATGCATGAAAAACTGTTTTTAATTTTCTCATTGAGTAATTTTTATATTGAGCAATTAATTAATTTTGCCACTCTCCAAGGAGTCCTTTGGACAAATTTTACAATATGAGACAAATTGCATTTAGAGAAGCCTTACGTGAAGCAATGAACGAAGAGATGAGACGTGATGAAAAAGTTTTTTTAATGGGGGAGGAGGTTGCAGAGTATAACGGCGCCTATAAAGTAAGCCAGGGTATGCTGGAAGAGTTTGGAGAAAAAAGAGTAATAGATACACCCATTTCCGAGCTTGGTTTTACAGCCATTGCTGTTGGTGCCGCACAAAACGGTTTACGTCCTATTGTAGAATATATGACATGGAACTTTGCCAATTTTGCCTTAGATCAAATTTTAAATACTGCATCTAAAATGCTGGCAATGAGCGGCGGGCAGGTTAGTTGCCCTATTGTTTTTCGTGGGCCAAATGGAAGCGCAGGACAATTGGGAGCACAACATTCTACTGCTTATGAATCTTTGTATGCGAATATCCCGGGACTGAAAGTTATTTCTGTAAGCAATCCTTATGACGGTAAAGGTTTATTAAAAAGTGCTATTCGTGATGATGATCCGGTTATATTTATGGAGAGTGAAGTAATGTATGGAGAAAAGGGTGATGTGCCCGAAGAAGAATATCTGATTCCAATTGGTAAAGCAAAAGTTGCAAGGGAAGGCAATGATGTAACACTCGTTTCTTTTAATAAAATGATGAAAGTTGCTTTAGGCGCTGCAGATGAATTAGCAAAGGAAAATATCAGCGCTGAAGTAATTGATCTGCGAACCATCAGACCGATGGATTGGCAAACCATTCTTGAATCAGTTAAAAAAACAAATCGTTTGGTGATAGTGGAAGAACAGTGGCCATTTGCTTCTGTGTCTTCTGAAATAACTTACCGCATACAAAAAGAAGGTTTCGATTTTTTGGATGCTCCCATCCGTCGTATAACCTCTACAGATACGCCAATGCACTATGCTCCTAATCTTGTTGCTGCATATTTACCTAATGTTCCCAGAACAGTGAACCTTGTAAAAGAAGTGATGTATTTGAAGAAATAATAGAAATGTGTTTTAAGCAGCGTTAGTTTTTATCGTTGGTATTTTGGAAAATTCATTCTTTTTTTTATTTAATTCTTCCTCAATATCATAATCATCCTGTAATCCTAACCAGAATTTTGTGGAATTTCCAAAATACTTACTCAGCCGTAATGCAGTATCTGCCGTTATCCTGCGGTTACCTTTTAATATTTCAGAAACTCTTGTTTGCGGGATACCAATATCTTTACTTAGCCTGTAAGCTGTAACATTCATGGCTTTAAGAAATTCTTCCTGAAGCACTTCGCCGGGATGTATATTATTCAAATTTTTCATTTTAATTTATTTAATGATAATCAGTTATTTCTACTTCATAAGCATTCCCATTGTTCCATTTAAAAATTATTCGCCATTGATCATTAATTCTAATTGAATAAAACTCCTTTAATTTTCCAGATAGCTTTTCCAGCCTGTTTGATGGTGGTATTCTTAAGTCACCAGGATTCTGAGAATTATTCAGCATTCTCAATTTTCTTCTCCCTGTTAGCTGAATATCATTTGGCAATTCTTTTACTCTGATTCCTCGCCATATTTTTTCAGTTTGTTTTTCTCCAAATGATATTATCATAAAGATCAATTACATACTAACGCCAAAGATAAGTAATATAGGTTATATTTTTTACGAAAAAATTTGTTGTGGTTGCTTAGATTCCCGCTCAATTAGAATTGACTATTTTTGAATTGCTTAAGGTAAATAACAACATGGCAAATATTCTTATAATAGATGATGAAAAAAGCATACGGAAAACTTTAACCGAGATATTGAGTTACGAAGGTTACAAAATTGATGAGGCAGGTGATGGGGAAGAAGGATTGAAAAAATTTAAAGAAAAAACTTACGACCTTGTTTTGTGCGATATTAAAATGCCCAAGCTTGATGGAATAGAATTTTTAGAAAAAGCAAAGCAAATAAATTCTGATGTTCCTATTATTATTATCAGCGGGCATGGAAATATTGAGACCGCTGTAGAAGCAGTTAAGAAAGGTGCTTATGATTATATTTCCAAACCGCCTGATCTTAACCGGATGCTGATAACCCTGCGAAATGCAATGGATAAAACTACTCTTGTTGCAGAAACCAAAGTGCTGAAGCGTAAGGTGGGTAAGGTTCAGGAGATAATTGGCGAATCTGCACCCATAAAAAAAATTAAAGACACCATTGACAAAATTGCGCCAACGGATGCAAGAGTTTTAATTACCGGGGATAATGGTGTTGGTAAGGAATTAGTAGCCAGATGGATCCATGAAAAGAGTAACCGTTCTTCCGGAACTTTGGTAGAAGTTAATTGTGCAGCTATTCCGGGTGAGTTAATTGAAAGCGAATTGTTCGGTCATGAGAAGGGCTCTTTCACTTCTGCAGTAAAGCAACATATCGGGAAATTTGAACAGGCAAATGGTGGCACTTTATTTTTAGATGAGATAGGCGATATGAGTATGAATGCTCAGGCAAAAGTCCTCAGGGTTTTACAGGAAGGAAAAATAACAAGAGTTGGCGCAGATAAAGATATTACTGTTGATGTACGGGTAATTGCTGCAACAAATAAAGATTTATTAAAAGAAGTGGAAGAAAAGAAATTCCGCATTGACCTGTATCACAGGCTTGGTGTTATCATCATGCATGTGCCTTCATTAAATGACAGGCTATCTGATATTCCTTTACTTGTTGAAAAATTTTTACAAGATATTGCAACTGAATATGGGCAGCCTAAAAAATCAGTTGATAAAAATGCAATGGAAGCTTTGCAAAAACATAACTGGAGCGGCAACATCCGTGAATTAAGAAATGTAGTTGAACGCCTCATCATTCTTTCGGGCAAAACAATTTCTGCTGATGATGTAGAAAATTATGTACTGCCCAGGAAATAAATTTACTTTAATCTTATATTAATATTGAGTCAATAAGTCATTAGGTCATTGGGTCATTAAGTTAGTCTTACATTTTTTCTATTGACCAATGACAATTGACTTAATGACTTTTAATAATGACAATTGACCCAATGACTTTTAATTATATGAAGCACATTTACTGTATAAGCGGTTTAGGCGCTGATGAAAGAGTGTTCTCTAAATTTCAATTCCCTCAACATGAAATACATTTTATTAAATGGATAACTCCCGAAAAAAATGAAAGCATTGAAGCATATGCAAAAAAATTAATTGTCCAAATTCATCACGACAATCCTATTCTTATCGGCTTATCTTTTGGCGGTATAATGTGCATCGAAATTGCCAGGCAAATAAAAACAGAATTGATCATTATTATTTCAAGTATTAAATCAAATAATGAACTCCCTTTATGGATGCGGCTTTCAGGCAAACTAAAGCTTAACAGGTTATTTCCTATGCGATCATTTAAATTAATTGAATCATTGGAAGATTATAACCTGGGAGTAAAAACAAAAGAAGAAAAAGAAATGGTTCATGATTACAGAAAGAATATTAATACCGTATATTCCAACTGGGCTATTAATGCGATTTTAAACTGGAAAAATAAAACGGCACCGAAAAATCTATACCATATTCATGGCGATATGGACAGGATCTTTTCTATAAAAAAAATTAAACCGGATTATACAATCCATAATGGCGGACATTTTATGATCTTAAATAAAAGTGATGAAGTGAATAAATGCATCAATTCCATTCTTAAAGCAAATATGAAATAGAATATAATGTTAAGGTTATTAATCCCATTAATCTACTAATCCCAAAAATCAAGGTTCAGACAATTTAATACAGTACATTTGTCCGCATTAAAACGTTGTACATGAGTATAGGTTTCCTCTTATTTATTATCGCATTAATATCCTCTCTTATTGGCTTGTATGGCATGTTTCAGAAAGCAGGCATTGCCGGTTGGAAAGCTTTTATTCCATTTTATAATACCTGGTGCATGGTGCAGAAAATGCAGCTGAAAAAAATATGGTTCTTTCTGCAATTCATACCCATTGTAGGTTTTTTTATTATTATCTGGATACTCATAAAATTTGTTGAGCATTTTGGAAGATTTTCTGTTCCTGCTCATGCAGCTACTGTTTTTATTCCCTTTATTTATTTTCCTTCTTTAGGGTTCTCAAAAAATGAAAGGTATGCCGGCACGGCAGTGGTAAAAAATTATAAAAAGTCGGCTGCAAGGGAATGGATTGATGCTGCAGTTTTTGCAATTGTTGCAGCAACCCTTATCCGCACATTTGTGTTTGAAGCTTACACAATTCCAACCCCATCAATGGAAAAAACTTTGCTGGTAAACGATTTTCTTTTTGTAAGCAAATTCAGTTATGGTCCAAGAATTCCAAATACACCTTTGGCAATGCCTTTTGTACATCATACCATTCCCGGGCTAAATACAAAATCTTATGTTGAATGGATCCATATTCCTTATACACGCTGGTTT
>JADGPX010000059.1 GCA_017882215.1 Chitinophagaceae bacterium
ATTTTATTGTATGGATACTATTATTGTAAAACCGAGAAGTAATACTGAATATAAAGAAGTTATCAGCCTGCTTAAAAAATTAAAAATAAAAACTGAGGTTTATCAATCCCGATCAAAAGAAGACATACTTAAAAGCATTGAAAAAGGGGCTAAAAGCGCTGCCTTATATTTACAGGGTAAAATACAATTACAGGATGCCAAAGATCTGCTGAGTGAGTTATAGAATAATAAATACCCCTGAATTTCAAAAAGAAATCAAACATCTTTCCGCAAAATACCCTTCATTGCGGTTTGATTTCGCTGATTTTTTAGATAACCTTTCAAAAAATCCTTTTCAGGGGATATCGATAGGTAATAATTGTTACAAAGTAAGGTTAGCCATTAGGAGTAAAGGTAAAGGCAAAAGCGGAGGAGCAAGAGTGATTACCTATATTCAAATTACTAAAGAAGCAATTGTATTAATAAGCATCTACGATAAATCGGAGAAAGCAAATATTAATGACAAAGAAATTAAAGAAAGATTAAAGCAATACTTGTCTTAATATTATGTCACCTATAAAAAATTATTTCTCTCTTATAAAATTCTCTCATACCATTTTTGCAATGCCTTTTGCTTTGATTGGTTTTTTTGTTGCATTGACACAAACGAAATTTATAACCCAAAAACCATGGTGGCAATTATTTTTACTGGTTGTACTGTGTATGGTTTTTGCAAGAAGCGCTGCAATGGCTTTCAATCGCTGGCTGGATAAAAATTTTGATGCATTGAATCCACGAACTGCCATACGGGAAATACCAAGTGGAATTATTTCCAGCAAGAATACTTTGCTGTTCGTTATTTTTAATTGTGCAGCTTTCATCACATGCACTTATTTTATCAATCCAATTTGTTTCGTTCTTTCGCCTGTTGCTTTGTTTGTTATTTTATTTTACAGTTATACAAAAAGATTTACGCCGCTTTGCCACCTGGTACTGGGACTGGGTTTGAGCCTTGCACCAATCGGGGCTTATCTTGCTGTAACCGGTAAGTTTGATCTACTACCCGTTTTGTTTTCATTTACCGTTTTATTTTGGGTGAGCGGTTTTGATATTATTTATGCTATGCAGGATGAGGAATTTGATAAAGGAAATAATTTATATTCTATTCCTGCTGTTTTAGGAAAAGTTAAAGCATTAAGATTTTCTGAGCTGTTACATTTACTTAGTCTGGCTTGTGTAATTACAGCCGGAGTGTACGGACACTTTACCTGGCTGTATTGGATTGGTATTGTAGTTTTTGGCGGAATGCTTATTTACCAGCATTCACTTGTAAAACCTGGTGATCTGAGTAAAGTAAATCTTGCATTCATGACATCAAACGGAATTGCTTCTGTAATTTTTGCAATCTTTGTATTGCTGGATTTATTCATCACTAAAATAAAATTCCCCCTTTAGGGGTTAGGGGTATGGCAAGAATTCTTTGTATAGATTATGGTGGAAAGCGAACAGGCATTGCCGTTACTGATCCTTTGCAGATAATTGCTACGGGTTTAACTACAGTTGATTCAAATGAACTGATCTCTTTTTTAAAAAAATATTTTTTGCAGGAAGAAGTGGAACTGATAATCATCGGGGAGCCAAAAAATTTAGATGACTCAGACACACATGCCACACCGTTGGTGAAAGAAGCTATAAAAAAACTTCAAAAAGAATTTCCGCAAATACCTATAAAAACGGTGGATGAAAGATTCACTTCTAAAATGGCAAAGCAGGCAATGATTGAAATGGGAATGAAAAAAAAAGACAGGCAAAATAAAAGAACGGTAGATGAAATTGCGGCTACGATGATGTTACAGGAATATCTAGCCTCCCCAAACCCTGAAACACCCTAACCCCCTAAAGGGGGAATTACAAATTGTAACTCTTAAATTTGCATTTTATTATAAAATTAAACTCTCCCTTTAGGGAGCTGGAGGGTATATATGATTCTTCCGATTGTTGCATATGGTTCACCGATTTTAAGAAAGGTTTGTAAAGACATTTCACCTGATTATCCTCAACTGGATAAATTAATTGAAGATATGTGGGAGACCACGTACAACAGCAAGGGCGTAGGACTTGCAGCTCCGCAGGTAAATAAAGATATAAGGTTGTTTGTTATGGATAGTATTCAGATCATTGAAAGTCTTAATGAAGAAGAAAAGAAAGAGTATCCAAATGATGCAGGTTACAAAGGGGTTTTTATCAATGCACATATCTCTTCTATCAATGGTGAAGAATGGGCATACAACGAAGGATGTCTCAGCATTCCAAAAATAAGAGAAGACATTTACCGCAAAGAAAAAGTTACGATAGATTTTATGGATGAAAATTTTCAGCCACATACAAAAACATTCAATGGAATAACAGCCAGAGTTCTCTTACATGAGTATGATCATATTAACGGCAAATTATTTATTGATCTTCTTATACCCTTAAAAAGAAAATTGCTTAAACGTAAATTAGATGATATTACCAAAGGAAAGATCAATGTTGATTATAAAATGGTCTTTTCAAAATAGCAGATATTTTTACAAATCCTCCATCATTTTATAGATTAAATTTGCAGTTATGTTCAAAAACATTATTGCTGCCGTTATTTTTTTTTCACCTCTAATTCTTTCTGCACAAAATAAAAATGACACTGTTATAAATATAGAGGGAAGAGTTATTACACTTTCTGAGGTTGTTATCAATAACAAAATAAATGTTCCTGCTTTTATTGACCGGGTAAAAAACGATACTACTTTTTACAAGGCATTCCGTACGTTACACATTGTTGGCTTTACTGCATTAAATGATATAAGAATGGTAAATAAAGATGGCGATATAAAAGCATCTTTAAGAAGTAAAATAAAACAGGTTAGAAATAATAATTGCAGAAGCATGCAGGTGCTTGAAGAAAGTACAACGGGTGATATTTATGATCCCGATAGCTATCGGGATAAAAACTTTAATTACTACACAGGTGAAATGTATGCAGGTCTATTTTTTACGAAAGGAACTGTATGTGGCGAAAACAATATTATTAAAGGAAGAGACCTTTCAACAGCAGGATTAAGCGGGATGGAAAAACACAAAGCACAATTAAAAATGTTATTCTTCAACCCCGGAAAACAAATAAACGGCATCCCTTTTATCAGCGGCAAAACTGCAATCTTTGATAAGGACATGGCTGATAAATATAACATGAGCATTGATATGGAGGAGCACAATAAAACCAGTTGTTACATATTTAAAATAAAAGCAAAGGAAGATAAAAAAAGCGATGTAGTAATAGATGAAATGACAACATGGTTCAATGATAAAACGTTTGAAATTGTTGCCCGAAATTATTCGTTAAGCTATGACGCGGGAGTATATGATTTTAATGTTCAGATGCAGGTAGAGCTAACCAAATTTGGAGAATACCTTGTACCATCACTCATAAGATATATTGGAAACTGGAAAGCTATTTTTAAGAAAAGGGAAAGAGGAATTTTTACTGCAACACTTTTTGATTTTATTAAATAAAGATGTATGCCTACAATTCATTTACTTATAAAAGGTAAAGTGCAGGGCGTTTTTTACAGGGCAACTGCTAAAAAAATTGCGGATAAACTTAAGCTTACCGGCTGGATAAAAAATACAATAAATGATGATGTAGAAGCAACTGTCACAGGTGGTGAAGAACAATTACAGCAGTTTATAAACTGGTGTAAGAAAGGCCCTGAAAAAGCGAAGGTGGAAGATGTAATTACTACGCAGGAAACGGAAACGCCTTTTAATGATTTTGAAATTGTAAGATGAGGAAAGTGAAAATTATTCTTCCAGCAAAAAATTATTTAATCCGGTATCAGCATTTAATTCTTTTACTGAGCCAAAGCCAATGGCATCTTTCATAACATCAGGCTCAATGGTTTCGCAGGCTTTTCGTACACTGTTTTTCCCATATTTATTTTTTATAAAATACATGGTCTTGCGTAACTTATCCTGCTGAATACGGTTATCAAATAAATTATATTGAATAATATCTTCTGAAATAAAATCCTGCACTGTTATGTTTATGCTAAACACATCTTTATTAAGAACCTGGGAAGAAGGACAAGCGGTTTCATATTCTTTAATACGCTGTGCTATGTAACTTTTAAGCTCAATAGCATCCTGCAAAGGATTAGCAAAATGGAAAAGTGTTTTCCAGTCGCTGCGGTTTTTATAACCTACCGAAAAAATTGCCTGCCTGCAAAAAACTGATTGCTTTACCATACGTTGTTCAAGCCTTGTACAAAGAGAAATTATCAGAGCATCCAGCGTTTGCAGGGAGGAACTTTGCTGGGTAGAAACTGTTCTGCCTGCACCCATACTTTTTGTCTGGTTAACATACATGTCCACTTCGTAAAAATGTAATCTGCAATGCCAGTAATAACCAACAATACCTCCAAAAGCTTTACGCAGCAAGGATATGGACGCATATCGCATTTCGAGCGGAGTATAAATACCTACTTTCTTTAGCCGTCTTTCATTTGCTGAAGCAATGCCCGGCAGATCGGTTAGCTGTAATTTTTTAAGGTGTTCATCAATATTATCAGCAGTAATTTCAACCAGGCCGTCTGGCTTTTGCAGATCGGTTGCTAACTTGGCAAGAAAAGCATTGGGTGCAATACCGATGGAGCATTTAAGATAGTCAGCCTGTTCTTTAATATCGCTTTTTATTTGGCGGGCTATCGAAAGAAAATCTTTATAGATCAATTTGTAAGAAGTAAAATTGAGTATGGCTTCATCAATGCTTTTGGGAATTACGTCATTACAATATTTTTTAAGCACATTAATAATCGCCACATGAAAATGACGATACTTAACCGGCTGAGAAGGTCTTATAATTAGTTGAGGACAAAGCTGCCGGCATTCCATAAGACGCATACCTGTTGTAATGCCCAATGCTTTTGCTTCCAGCGAAACGGCGATCACAGCAGCATTTGGACTTTCGTAAGGACAAACTCCTACAGGCTTCCCTCTCAGTACAGGATCAAGTTGCTGCTCACAACTTGCAAAAAAACTGTTCATATCCACGTACATTACAATACCATCCGTATTTTGACGAATAGAATTTTTAGCATAGCGCTCATCTTTCATTACTAAAAATTTTAGTAAAGATGGGATTATCTCTGGAAATAAAAAAATTCAAACCGATTTTAGTTTGAAAATTGCTTAGACTGGTTTTGTGAGTATCCATATTGCTGAAAAAATAAAGCAATAAGCAGTAAAGAGGCGATACGCATTGGTAATAATTTGAATACGAAAATAAACGTACAGGGGTGCAGAAATGTTACCGTTTATATAAAAAGAATTTAAAATTTGTGGAAGTTATTAAATCTGCAAATGTTGTATGGTATGAAAAGGATTATCGCCTGGTTCCTGCATACAATTCATACTCCAATAAACGACAGTCTATCTTACTGGTATAAAACTCTATCTTCCTTTTAGGTTTTAATCCAATCTTTTTTGCCAAAGCAAGATTCCCTGTAAAAATATAGCCTGTATATCCTTTGCATTTTTTCTTCATAAAATCACCAATGGCAGCATAGGTTTCCTCCAACTGTTTTTCTTCTCCCATACGCTCACCATATGCAGGATTTAAAAAAACAATACCGTTTGTATTTTCAGGAATAGGCGTATCCTCAAAGCTGCACCGGGTAAATTCAATGTAATTTTCTATACCGGCTGCACCTGCATTTATTTTGGATATATTAATTGCATCTTCACTTATATCTGTAGCTATCACCTTTAGGTTTGCGAGATCAATTATTTTTTCATCTAACATTGATCTTTCTTTTTCAAAAAAAACATCATCAAAATCTTTTATGTGCATGAATGCATAATTATCCCGAAACAAGCCGGGACGGCGATTGGTAGCAATTAATGTTGCTTCAATAGCAATTGTTGCAGATCCACACATTGGATTAACAAAAGTTGAATGCCTGTCCCATTTGGTTGCCAATATTGTTGCTGCAGCCAAAGCCTCCAGCATAGGGGCTTTGCCTGGAATTTTTCTATACCCATGTTTGGCAAGCGTTTCGCCTGATGTATCAATAAATATTTCAGCAGTTTCATTCCTCCAGAACAGATGTATCACAGCAGCTTCCAATGATGATCCTGAGTTTGGTCTGCCTCCTGTTTTATTCCGCATCCTGTCTGCAATTGCATCCTTTACTTTCACGTTTGCGTATAATGAATTATTTATACTTGGATGCGTTACGTTACTTGTTACAGAAAAATAACTGTCGTTAGTTAAAAGTCTTTCCCAGGGAATCTGAAACAATTCACGGTAAATATCATCAGGGCTATTAGAAGGAAATTCTTTTAATGAATAAAGTACCTGGCTGGCGCAGCGAAGATTTAAATTGAGGCGAATACAGTCATTCATTGTCCCCAGCAATTCTACGCCGGTAGAAAAAGTGCGGACAGGTGTAAAACCCAATTCAATTATCTCCAGCTCAAGGTAAGGTGATAAGCGCTTACTACAGGTTATAATTATCCGCTTAGCGGAAGTAGAAAGGTTAGTTAATTCCATCAACCTGCATTTCTTTGTTTATTTTTTGCACAAGTCCCTGCAAAACTTTGCCAGGCCCAACTTCTGTAAAATGGGTGGCGCCATCAGCGATCATTGCCTGTATACTTTGTGTCCATCTTACGGCACCTGTTAACTGTTGAATTAAATTTCTTTTTATTTCTTCGGGATTAGTAACTGCACCTGCAACGACATTTTGATAAACAGGACAAAGGGGTTTATTAAAATGTGCGGCTTCAATAGCAATGGTTAGTTCTTCTTTTGCAGGCTCCATTAATGAAGAATGAAAAGCGCCGCCAACCGGCAATACCAATGCTCTTTTTGCACCGGCAGTTTTCATCAACACACATGCTTCTTCAATACCTTTATTACTGCCGGATATAACTATTTGTCCCGGGCAGTTATAGTTTGCTGCAACTACAACTTCATCTTTAATTGAAGCACAAATTTCTTCTACCCTTTTATCATCCAGTCCAAGTACAGCGGCCATTGTAGAAGGATTTACTTCACACGCTTTCTGCATAGCTTTTGATCTTACTGACACTAACTTTAACCCATCTTCAAAACTTAAAACTTCATTTGCAACCAATGCAGAAAATTCTCCGAGCGAATGGCCTGCTACCATATCAGGTTTTACATTCGGTATAGTTTTATAAAGAATTACAGAATGTAAAAAAACCGCAGGCTGTGTAACTTTTGTTTGCTTAAGATCTTCGTCACTGCCTGAAAACATTATATCAGAAATGCAAAATCCTAAAATATCATTACCTTTTTCAAACATTTCTTTAGCTGTTTCATTGGTATCATATAAACTTTTTCCCATACCGCTAAACTGCGAACCTTGCCCAGGGAAAATATAAGCGTGTTTACCCATCTTAATAATTACTAATGAAGTTTTGAGCTGATAAGTTTTAGAAACTCACTGCGGGTTTCATTTTTTTCAAACTCACCTGAAAAGGCAGATGTAGTTGTTACTGAGTTTTGTTTTTGCACCCCTCTCATCATCATACACAAATGCGACGCCTCAATTACAACTGCTGCGCCTAAAGGATTTAAAGTTTCCTGGATAGCATTTAAAATTTGTGTTGTAAGCCTTTCCTGCACCTGCAACCGGCGTGAATAAACATCCACTACTCTTGCAATTTTACTCAGTCCTGTTATCCATCCATTGGGAACATAGGCAATGTGAGCTTTGCCAAAGAATGGCAGCATATGATGCTCACACATGCTGTATAACTCAATATCTTTTACAATTATCATTTGGCTCATCTCTTCATGAAACTTGGCAGAATTCAATATCTCCTTTGCATCAAGCTTATTGCCATGAGTAATAAACTGCATTGCCTTTGCAATGCGCCGAGGCGTTTTTAATAAGCCTTCCCTATCAGGATTTTCTCCTAATAAAGCCAATACTTCCCTGTAATTCTTTTCCAATTTAGCAAGGTCGTCTTCGCAATACTCTTCAATTTTTTTGTAACTCATAATTTATCTTTTTAATTGGCAGGATATTCAACAAAATTTCTTTCAGTTTCATAAAGCCTTATTTGCAGGTCAAATTTCTTATTGATCTTTTCTCTTAAAATATTATAAATAACAATTGCGATATTTTCTGCCGTTGGATTTAGATCTTTAAACTCTGCTGTATCGAGATTAAGATTTTTGTGATCAAACTTTTGTAACACATTTTCTTTAACCAGATCACTCAACATTTTTAGATCTATCAGATAACCCGTTTGCGGATCTGGCTCTCCAACTACTTTTACAATCAGGTCATAATTATGGCCGTGATAATTTGGATTATTGCATTTACCAAACACTGAAAAATTTTTTTCATCACTCCATGCAGGATTGTGCAACCTATGCGCTGCATTAAAATGTTCTTTTCTAAAAACTGCAACTCTATTACTCATTTTTTAAAGATAAAATTTTATCCCGAGCTATCGGGGGCCAAAATACTCTACATAAATTCTTTGAGTCTCATACAATTTAATACAATGCAATTGAACATCTTCCGGTAATTGAACCTGCAACTGCTGCCAGATACTTTTTGCAAGGTTTTCAGTGGAACATATTTGTCCCTTTAAAAAACCTACTTCCACATTTAAATTTTTGTGATCCAGTTTATCAAGCACATGTTCTTTAATAAGAATGCTCAATTTTTTTGCATCAAACAAAAATCCTGTGTCATTATTTATTTCGCCTTTGATAGTTATGTATAACTCATAGTTATGTCCATGCCAGTTTTCGTTTGCGCATTTACCAAATATTTCTTCATTCTTTTCTCTATCCCAGCATGGATTATAAAGCTTATGAGCAGCATTAAAATGTTCTACTCTTGTTAAGTATATCATTGAGGATTGAGAAAATTTTCTCAAAGGTAACAGAGAAACCCAAAGTTGTGGTTTCTAAATCCGAAATTTGTATTATGAAGATATTGGTAGTTGCAGCCACGCAGCAGGAAATAGCACCTTTTGTAAGACTGCATAATAATATTGAGGTACTAATTTGCGGAGTAGGAATTCCATCAACAGTTTATCATCTCACTAAAAAATTATTGAATGAAAATTATGACCTCGTAATACAGACAGGTATAGCAGGAAAATTTTCAAAGAAAATAAAAAAAGGCGAAGTAGTTGCAGTTGAGCAAGATGCTTTTGCAGATATTGGCGCAGAAGAAAATGGAGAATTCAAAACGATTTTTCAACTTGGTTTTGGTGACGAAAATAAATTTCCATTTAAAAAAGGATGGCTTGTTAATACTTCTGAAGTTTTACAAACATCACATTTAAAAAAAGTGAAAGCAGTTACTATAAACAGGATAAGAGAGAGGAAAAAACAAACGATGCAATTAAAAGAAATTTTTAATGCTGATATTGAAAGTATGGAAGGCGCTGCGTTTCATTTTGTTTGCCTGCAGCAAACCATTCCTTTTTTACAAATCAGAAGCATATCAAATAAAGTGGGTGAAAGAGATAAAACAAAATGGAAAATAAAAGAAGCAATTGAAAATCTTAATCTCGAATTAAAAAACTTGGTTGAATTGCTAAATGGATAAATTGTTTTGACTGGCATTAGCAATAAAACAATTCAACAATAAAACAATGAAAAAATTAAGTATTGGATTTTCTCCATGTCCGAATGATACTTTTATTTTTGACGCATTGGTAAACAACAAGATTGATACCGGCGAGCTGGAGTTTGAAGTGATATTGGAAGATGTAGAAACCCTGAATCAACTTGCATTAAAAAATACTTTAGATATTTCCAAGATCAGTTATGGCGTTTTACCATTACTGTTAGATAGCTATCTTGTTTTGAACAGCGGCAGCGCTTTGGGAACAGGGGTAGGGCCGCTTTTGATCGCCAATAAAAAAATGGTTAATGAAGAAATTAGAAATTATACAGTAGCAATTCCAGGTGAACATACCACTGCACATATGCTTTTTAGTCTTGCCTTCCCGGAAGCAAAAAATAAAATATTCTTACGTTATGATGAAATAGAAAATTTTGTTTTATCATCAAAAGATAAAAATGTTGCAGGTGTTATTATTCACGAAAACCGTTTTACATACCAGCAAAAAGGTCTTATAAAAATTATTGATCTTGGGGAATTCTGGGAGCAAAAAAAACAATCTCCAATACCATTGGGAGGGATTGTTGCAAAAAGAAATATCGATCGTATATTATTAAAAAAAATAGATGGATTAATTAAACAAAGTATTGAATACTCTTTCAGTAATTATCCTGTGATCACTGATTATGTTCGTGAACATTCACAGGAAATGGAAGAGGATGTAATGCGAAAGCACATTGATCTTTATGTAAATGATTATTCAGTTAATTTGGGAGAAGAAGGGAAAAATGCTATAAAAAATTTATTGGGTTCAACTTCCAATAATGATTTAATATTCCTAAAGTAATTGTTGTTTAACCGATACAAATATTTGTTTTACAAGCCTGTTTTTATACTCTTTATTTCTGAATTGCTTTACCCACCTGATCCCCTTAATTGAATTGGTAAGAAATACTTCATCAGCATTTTCTAACTCATCTATTGAAATTTCTTTTTCAATTATCTTAAAACCTGCATGAAGTTTTTCAATTATCCATCTTCGCATAACTCCCGCCACACAGCCATCGCTTAAAGGAGGCGTATAAATAATGTCATCTTTTATAATAAAAATATTTGCAATGGTAGTATCGCAGACTCTATCATAATTATTTAAAAGAATACAATCATTTACTTTGATTTTTTTAGCATGCAAAGCTGCCATTATATATGGCAGGTAATTATTACTCTTAAGGTTGGCAAATTTATCGCACGATTTTTTTGCATCCGGATAGACATCTATAATGAGACCATTTGAATTTAATTCTTCGGTATGCTCAATACTCCATGTTTGTATTATATAATTTGGAAAATGATTCTCCGGATTGTATAAACCTCCATTGCCACGAAAAACCATCAACCGTACACGTGTAAAAGAATTATGTTGATTTTTTTTATATAACTCTAATATTTTGTTTTCAAGGTAAGCCGCTGTGAAATAGTCAGGTAGCTGAAACTGCAGCATTTTCATTCCTGAGAATAAACGTTCAAAATGGTAATCACGTAATTGTATTACTCCTTTGTGCATCTTTAAAGTTTCAAATAAACCATCACCATATCTTAAAGAACGATTCTCCGGCGTAATAACGGCTGTGCCGTCTTTATATATCTTATCATTGTAAGTAAAAAAAATGCTCATTCAAAATATTGAATGAGCAAAAATAGAGGTATGAATTCTTATTGAATTATTTTATCTACAGATCTTCATCAAGTAATTTATGCTTAACAGCATACATAATTAAGCCAGCTGTACTTTTTGTACCGGTCTTAGTTTTAAGCTTATCCCTCATGGCTTCTACAGTTCGTGGGCTTAATTCAACAGCCTGGGCAATTTCCCGGGTGCTTTTTTCTTCACACATTAATTTAAGAACTGTAATTTCTTTATCTGTGAGCCGGGCATCCTCTGTCATAAATCTATGCGGCATTACAGCATTTTTTTGCCGAAGATTATTTAATAATGCCTGGTTGGTTAAGGAATTAAAGTAATATTCCTGCTCATGACAGGTTTTAATTGCTTCGTAAATTATTTCAGAATCTGAAGTTTTGGTAAGATAACTATTTGCGCCAAGCTCCATTAACTTAGTTATCATGCTGTGATCATCCATCATAGTAAGCATAATGACTTTTATGTGTGGATATAGCTTTTTTATTTCGGGTAAAGTAGCTATACCATCCATAATAGGCATTTGAATATCTAATAAAATTACATCAGGCTGTATGGCTTTTAATAACATAAGTAAGTGAGAACCATTATCAGCTTCAGCTATTATCTTAATATCTTTTTTAGAAGATAAAGCTGTTTTTACACCTGCCCTGTAAAGCACATGATCATCTGCAATTATTACTGTTATTGGTGTGATATTTTCCGATTTTAAAGACATATTAATGGGTTTTTACTTTTATAAGAATTTGGATAACGTAAAATTCTATGTTTTTTACCAAATACAAAATAGGAGAACTACTGAATTTAAGGTATAGTAATTATACGTGTATTTAACGCATAATCTCTCACAATAATTTTAAGCTACATAAATTGAGGTGTAAAAAATAATTATGTAGAAAGGATTACACAGATTTTAAAACAACATTTTTAATTTATATTTGTACCCCTTTCAAAATGAATGTATTTGTTTGAATTTATAGATTGGATAATATTTTGATGGATTATTACAAATCTTACAAATGGCTAACATTTCAAATATTCAAAGTCAACCAGTTATTAAAATTAATTGCAAATCTTCAAAAATAGCAACTTCTTACAGGGGCTTTACTTCTATAGACCAGGAAATTGAAAGAGAGATTGCCATGCAATGGTTTTCATCCGGTAAAAAAAGCAGCTTTTCTCAAAGAAATTTTTTATTAAAGAAGGAAAGTCTTTAGTCTTAATCAATCAGCTTATTACGCATCCCATACATAATTAGCCCGGCTATTGTTTTAGCGCCAACCTTAGATTTCATATTCTGGCGAATGGTTTCAATAGTACGTGGGCTTAAAAAAATTATTTTAGATATCTCTTCTGTGGTTTTATCCTGCGCAAGCAGTTGTAGTATTTTTATTTCTTTCTCATTAAAATTAACCGGTACTGTGCTTCCGTAATGCTGACGGACGTTTTTCTTTTGTATCAGCTTACCCATCACAGCATTATTTACAAGGGAATTAAAATAAAAATC
Organism: Chitinophagaceae bacterium; assembly: GCA_017882215.1. Taxonomy (GTDB): domain Bacteria; phylum Bacteroidota; class Bacteroidia; order Chitinophagales; family Chitinophagaceae; genus Ginsengibacter. The sequence continues at coordinate 12,845 of JADGPX010000059.1, forward strand.
ATCGTTCATGCAGGTAATAATAGCCTTGTAAATTTCTTCGGGATCAGTGGTTTTTGTGAGATAAGCATTTGCGCCCATTTCCATCATCCTGTTTATCATTTGCTGATCATCATACATGGTTAAAACAATTATCTTGATATCTTCATATTCCTTCCGCAGCATTTCAATTGCATTTATGCCGTCCATTTCCGGCATTCTTATATCCATTAACAATACATCAGGTTTTTTTATAGCTACTTTGTGCATAAGGTCTTTACCATCCTCTGCTTCCCAAAGCATTTTTAAATTTTCTTTTCCGGCAAGCGCCATTTTTATTCCGTCTCTAAAAATTTTGTGATCGTCTGCAATAGCAATTTTAATTAAGTTGGCACTTGACATTAAATGAGTTCTTTAGGGTTTAGTAATCTCTGGTATTGATAACGCAATTTAAGCTTTGGTATTACTAATTGCTATATTAATATTTTATACTGGAAAATAGTAAAACACAGCGTAAATATACGCATTTTTATTACCGTTATTATACTACTGCCATTTGCATAACTACTTTAAAGTCTGTAATAATTACATAAGTAAAATAGAGCAGTTCTGCTCTTTTATCACTTTACAATCCAGGCTATATTTGTATTGTTGATTGACATTGGTATACTTTATTTATCCAATATCCTAAAATACCTGCCTGCCGGTAGGCAGGTCCAATTCAATCCAGTTTCTATTTGCTTTTGTGCTTGTGATCAGTGTCAATCAACATTTTTAATAAAAAGACCCGCTTTAAATCCAAAATAACCGAACTCCTGGTCGGTCATACTTAATACAATCTCCCGTAATGGTAAAAATCCTATGGTAATTCTTCCATTTACTGCATAGTAATTTTACTATTTCTTTATCGTACATTTACCTGATTTTTAATCGCAATTTTAGCTGTTTTTCTGCCAAACCCCTTGCCTGTATTGGGTTTAATAGAAATTGACTATTCTATGTAGGGTTTATACCTGTTGTAAAAGTTTTTTTAAAGTGAGAAGTTAGTAGTCAGGTTTTTCTCAGAAAGGCTTAAAAATACTAAACAAAAAACTTACAATTATGACACAACATGAACTCTTAGAAACCAAAACCCTTGCTGAAGTTGGTGAAGACATTGGCTTAGCTGAAGGTATTAAATTAGTAAAAGCTTTTACAGAAGCAAACCCTGATGCAACAAAAGGTTATTACATTGGAAGAAATATCATTGACCAGATTTTAGCACAACCAGGTTGTGTTGGAATTAACTTCCGTAAATG
>JADGPX010000060.1 GCA_017882215.1 Chitinophagaceae bacterium
CAAATGTTTATGGAAGAATATAAAATGACAGAGCCTGCACTGGACAGGCTTATTCGCTCTGCATATAAATTACTTGACCTAGTAACTTATTTTACAGCTGGGGTTCAGGAAGTAAAAGCCTGGACAATTCACAAAGGCTGGAAAGCACCACAGGCTGCAAGCGTTATTCATACAGATTTTGAAAAAGGATTTATAAAAGCAGAAGTAATTTCTTACAATGATTTTATACAATATCGATCCGAGTCTGCTGCCAGAGAAAATGGCAGATTAAGGATTGAAGGAAAAGAATATGTTGTACAGGATGGAGATGTAATGCATTTCAGATTTAATGTATAAATCTGTTATCTATATAATAAAAAAGGCTGCCCGATTAGACAGCCTTTTCTTTTATATTGATGCATTTCTAAAATGGTAATAAAACTTTATCAATAATATGTACTACCCCATTAACTGCATTCTTATCAAAATTAGAAGGTGGTTTTGAAGTAGCAGGAATACCGCCATTAGCTACTCCTAACACTTTAATGGAATCTACAGAAAGTCCTCCTGTTTTAAAAAATGATTGTACACTTACCCCTGGATGAGTAGGAACTCCTCCATTTAAAAGCGTTGGAAAAAAAGTTGCAGTAGAAGGAAAATTAACTGAGAAAGCTCTTACACCCATTATATGATACAAAACAATTCCCTGTGCACTGGTTGCAGGAAATGAAGTTCTGATAAATCCAAAAAAAACAGCATCCGGAGCCGCTAATGGTATAGCACCGCCTGATGCAGCATTTATAAAAGCTTTCACTGCTGTATTGGTAGGAGCAAACACCGTTAAATTAGCTCCCGGATTTTTTAATGCAGAGTCAATCTTTAATGCAGGATTGGGTTGTGCTGCATCTCCTCTCGCAATTAAAGAATCAAACATGGTAAATTGTGGGTCTACATAAATCATTTGTGCTAATAATAGACTTGGGGGACTAACAATCCCCGAAATAGTATGTACAATACCATTTTGAAAGTGCATATCAAAAGATAATGCCGCAACATTATTCACCCAAACTGTAGTGCCTCTTTTAGAAGGAAAAATAGTAAGCTTGAATGGAACGGGAGTGCCTGGCAGCACACCAATGCTTAAAGTTGTTGGCAGCTGAATGTTTGGAAAAGTTGTTGGTATATCTGCAAAAGTATATTCACGTCCCGGTACAAGCAAATAACCGGCAATACCTGCAGCCGAAGCAACAGGCAATCCACTCACTATTGCAGTTGTTGTAAATCCGGCCGCCCGGAAAGCAGCATTATTGGGAGCAAAAAGAGTAAATGTATTATTCTTATCACTTAAAGTAGCCGTTAGCCCTGCTCTTATAACTAAAGCATTTAATAAACTATAGTTGGTATCAGATATTAAAAAATCATTAATAGTAAGTGAATTTTGTGTAGTAGCAATAGGTGATGAAAAACGCTCAAGAGTTTTATTGCAAGACGCTATCGCAAGAATACAAATTATAACAGGTAATGCCTGCTTTATAATATTTTTTAAAATATATTTCATATAATTTCTTTAAAATGAATAATTATTTATAATTAAAATAAATTGTAACCAAAACTTACATAATACAATCCGCCAATAGCGGCATTACCAAATCCGTTTCTGTAATATTGATTAAACAGGTTTGTTGCGCCCAACTTAAGCAATATTTTTTCAACAGGAAATTTATAACTAATCTGTCCGTCAACTGTATTATAAGCAGGAACATGGCCATTGGCAAAATCCCCCTGATAATCTACATCATCTTGCCATCTCCAGGAAATATTAAACCCCAAACGGTTATTATATCCAAAGCCGCTATTTGCAATGTAAGCTCCCACTCTGTAAAGAGGAGCATTAAAAGCGGCAACAAAACCCGCAGGCACATCGGTTATTTTATCAGAAGATGCATTAACGCCAATTGAAAAATCACGTGGTAAAGAATAATCAATGCCGACTCCAAAACCATAAGTTTTTACCTGGCTTGTAATGTTTGTGGGCACAGAATAGATTGTTACCAGCGGAGAATTAGAAACAACATTTTGTATGGTAACATCATTAGCGTTTCCGCTTACAGATTGTGCAACCAAAGTTCTTGCTATAAAATCTTTATAAATGCCATAATATCCATAAATATCAATTAATAATTTTTTATGGAGAAGCAATCCTTTATAACCGGCTTCAACTTCATTAACTGTTTCTGCCTTAAACTTATCAAATTTTCTAACAGTACGGGTATTACTTGCTTGCAATGTAGTAACATCATATACAGCATTTGAACTGAATTTATAATAATCCTGCAAGGTTTGCAAACCACCTAATAAACGGGTACCACCTCCAACTCTAAGATTAATCCATTGCTGTTGTGTAGATGGAAAGCGATAGGCCTGCTGATATGATAAACGCAAATTATTATCCGGGGCTACTGTAATTACTGCAGATACACGAGGTGTAAATTTTCCATCAAAATTTTGATTTTTATCATAACGGCCTGATGCAATAATTTTTAATTTATCATTTATAAAACGCCTGATTGCCTGTGCATAAATACCCACTTCGTTAATACCTATTTTTCCTGCTGAATCTGCAAACAAAGTTCCTTCAGAATTCAACACATATCTTTTATAATTAGCACCTACTATTATATCAGCAAATTTTTGAGTGTATTGTGAAAAATTATATTGTCCTTCAATGTTGTAAAGATTTGTCTTATCAACAAATAAACCGCCGCCTTTAGATATAGGAATGCTGCGAATCTGGTTGAATAATGTTTGAAATTGCTGAGAACCTGCAGCCGGCCTTCCCTGGTCTGCAACTGCTCTTGCAGCATTATGTGCTGCTATATCAGAAAGACCTCCCAATTTATTTTGTAAATAAGCTAGTGCATATTGATAATACCAGCCAGTTGTACCACCACTTGGTTTCCATGCTTCGTTAAATAAACGGGTTGTAACTGTTGCGTTAAAAGATTCACCCGAATTTTCCTGCGTGGTATATGCTCTTAAAAACCAGTTGGGATTATTAAGTTCTAACTTGTACTGTCCCATTTTTAAATCCTTTAAAGAATAGCGATCACTTCCTGTATAAACTGTATTTCCTGTTCCAAAATATCCTGCTAATATTAATGCAGTGTTCCCGGTTACTTTATAATTTAATGAACCGGACAGTTTAAAATTTAAGCTGTTAGGACTTACCACCTGGTTTTCTAAATAACCTGTTCTGGAAACAGGAATAGATGTCGGTAAAGAATTAATATATGGCGCATAAAATGGAGCCTGCTGGCCCAGTGGATTAAGGATATTTGATTTTATATCTATCGTAGTTTCATCACCATAAATATTTACACCATCATAATTAGGGTCTGTCTGTCTTGTACCCGGTGTAACAAAGCCGGTTGTTCCTAAACGATTATAATCTCTATAATCATTACCAACCCAGTCTTTTGCCTGTATTAATTGTGCGCCTATTTTAAACGCAAACTTCTCTGATATTTTTTTAGCCCAGCGTAAACTCCAATCATAGTAAGGTGATTTTATTCTATCGGGATCATCAATATGCATTACACCTGTTTTAATATCTAATGAAAGTCCCTGGTATTTAAAAGGATCTTTACTGTTTATTATTAAAGCTCCGTTCATACCGCCAGGTCCATACAATGCAGATGATGCTCCGGGCAATAACTCTATACTTTCAACATCAAGCTGTGTTATTCCTGTTACACTTCCAACAGAAAAATTCAGCCCTGGTGCCTGGTTATCCATCCCATCCACAATTTGATTTAAACGAAGATTGCCGCTTCCATTAAAACCTCTTGTACTGGGTGTTGTAAACAGTAATGAAGAAGTAACTACATCCACTCCTTTTAATTTACCAACCATATCATAATAAGAAGGATCAGCTGCATTGCGAATATTGGCAGAACTTATGTGTTCTATGGTTACAGGCGATTCCAAAATGCGGGAAGGTGTGCGGGTAGCTGCTATTACAACTTCCTGACCCAAAGTACTGGCAGGTTTAAAATTAACCTGTACAAACTCCGCAGAATTAGAAACTGTAACCTCCTGCGTTGCAAATCCAATTGAAGAGATAATTAAAGTAACAGGAAATTTTTGGGTAGTAGTGAAAGTAAAATTTCCTTTATCATCAGTAAATATTCCGGTACCCGAAACTTTTACCGTTATAGAAGCTGCTGACACAACATCGCCGGTAACGCTGTTTTTTACATTCCCGCTAATGGTTGTTCTTTGAGCAAAAGCAAATATGGAAATAATATTTGCGATAAGCAAAGCAGCCAGGAATCTTAAACTTTTTCTCATAATGGTAGTTTTGATTTTAAGAATTTCAAGCAAAATAAGGATTGTTATTATAGTTTTAAAATTTAATTTTCACCATTTACTAAAAAAATTGTTCAAATCTTATCAAAATAAAAAATTGTAAATCTGAATTCACAATTTACTTTAGTGGTATGCCTGCACTTCAATTACAAGATCAAACAAGTTTTTACAGCGGAAAAGTAAGAGATGTTTACATGATAAAAAATAAATGGCTGGTAATGATCGCCAGTGATCGAATTTCTGCGTTCGATGTAATTCTTCCCAAACCAATTCCTTTTAAAGGACAGGTTTTAAACCAGATTGCTGCTTACATGTTAGATGCTACAAAAGATATTTGCCCAAACTGGTTGTTGCAAACTCCTGCACCAAATGTTGCCATCGGTAAAAAATGTGATCCGCTTCGTGTAGAGATGGTTGTAAGAGGAAACCTTACAGGCCATGCCTGGCGCACGTATGCAGAGGGAAAAAGAGAATTATGCGGTGTTGCACTCGATGATGGCATGAAAGAAAATGATTTCTTTTCCTCTCCGATTATTACACCTTCTACTAAAGCAACACTAGGACATGATGAAGACATAAGCAAAGAAGAAATTATAAAAAGAAAATTGGCAAATGCTGATGATTATGAAAAAATAGAGGAGTACAGTTTACAATTATTTGCAAGAGGGAAAGAAATTGCAGCTAAAAGAGAATTAATATTAGTGGATACAAAATATGAATTTGGAAAAATAGATGATGAAATCTATTTAATGGATGAGATACATACACCGGATAGCTCACGATATTTTTACGCAGATGGATTTGAGGAAAGACAAATAAAAAACGAAAAACAAAAACAATTAAGTAAAGAATTTGTAAGAGAATGGTTGATAGAAAATAATTTTATGGGTAAAGAAGGTCAAGTGGTTCCTGAAATGACAGATGAATGGATCTCAACAATTAGTAACCGTTACATTGAATTGTATGAAAAATTGATTGGAGAAAAATTTATACCGCAGCAGTTAAGTGATGAAGAAACAGAAAAAAGAATTATTAGTGCTTTAAAAGATTTAGAATAAAATATACATCCAATCATGCTTGCAAATAAAAAACTTAAAGCATTTGCTCCCACCATAAATGCTGAAAAAGCAAAACATTTTTACAAAGATATTTTAGGATTAAAACTCTTATCTGAAGATAATTATGCAATAGAGTTTGATGCCAATGGAACATTATTGAGAGTCACTATTGTTACTGAATTAAATCCACATCCATTTACCATTCTCGGCTGGAATGTTGATGATATATCATCAGTAATAAGCGAATTAAATAAAAAGGGTATTTTTTGCGAACGGTATGATTTTATGCAGCAGGACAAATTGGGAATATGGCATTCGCCGGGTGGCTCAAAAGTTGCATGGTTTAAAGATGCAGATGGCAATATCCTTTCGCTAACTGAATAAATAAAAATATAGAAACCTGTCAGGTTCCCGAAACCTGACAGGTTAGGTTTTCAATTTCAAGAAAATATATTTGTTCTTCATAATTGTGCCTGGCACTTTAGCTAAAATTATGTCTGTAGTTTTGCGTTCTCTTCCCAGGAGGCTGTTAGTATTTATCTACGATCAGGTGGGGAAGTAAATAGCCATACATACTTCATCTACATAATATTATTTTATGAAAAAAATATTCTTTCTGGTTCTTACATTATTTATTATACTAAATGTGCATTCCCAATCAAATACTGTAAGTAAGAATATATCCGCTAATCTCTCATTAGAGTCTACATATACAACATATAGTATGGCTTCCGATTCGTTTGATAAAAATTTAAAAAGCAGTTATGATAATTCTATGATGTATGCATTGGTTGCCGGCGGCAGCAAAGGAATTGGTTATGCTATTGCGGAAGCTTTGGCAAAACGGAAGTATAATTTAATTTTAATTGCAAGGCATTCTGATAGTTTACTTACAGCAAAAAATAAACTGGAATCCGAATACAATGTTCATGTTGATATTTTAAGACTTGATCTTGAAAAAGAAAATGCTGCTGATTCAATTGCAAGATGGTGCACCGAAAAAGATATTCATTTAAAAGTGCTTTGCAATGTAGCCGGCTTTGGCGGAGCCCGCGATTATTTATCATTGCCGCTTGATACACTCCGCTATATGGTTAGATTAAATGTTGAATCCTGCATGGCGCTAAGTCTTACATTACTTCCATTATTAGAAAAAAATGCTCCATCATATATTTTGAATGTTGCCAGCATGGCCGGCCTTGCACCTATCCCTGTAAAAAATATGTACTCTGCTACAAAATCTGCAGTGGTTTTTTTTAGCTATTCTTTACGCTATCAACTAAAGAAAAAACATATCAGCGTTAGTTGCCTTAGTCCGGGTCCTGTTTTTACAAAACCAGAAATAGAACAGGATACAAAGAAAAAACTTGGATGGTTTGGTGTGCAAATGGCTGTTCCTCAAAAAAAAGTTGGAGAAATTGCAGTGCGTAAAACTTTGAAAGGAAGAATGATGATAGTGCCGGGTACTCTATCAAAAATTACTTCTTTTATTATCCGGATTCTTCCGCGCAGATGGATCGTTGCTATTTATAGTAAAGTTGGAAACAAATAGCAAACGATTTATTTCACTTTAAGAATCGTTTCTAATTTTTATTTTACAGATAGCTCTGTCATTTCCTTGTTCCTCCTTTAAACTTTGGTCTTAATCTATGGCGTGATTTATTGAAGATCATAATCCCATTCATTCTGCCCTTTCGTAATTCCTTTTGCTCTCCTTCCGGCATGTTGTAAATGGATTGACATTCTTCACTGCAACAACCATCATATTTTTTTGCGCAATCCTCACATTGAATAAAAAGCAAATGACAGCCATCGTTTTTGCAATTAGTATGTTCATCACATGGCTTTCCACACTGATGGCAATGACTGATAACTTCACTGCCAACCTTCTCTCCCAGCCTGTCATCAAATACAAAATTTTTCCCTTTGAATTTATTAAGAAGATCTTCTTCTTTAATCTTATTGGCATAATTAATAATACCTCCTTCCAGATGAAATACATTTTTAAATCCATTATGCAGCATATAAGCGCTGGCTTTTTCGCAACGGATACCGCCTGTGCAATACATAATAATATTCTTATCCTTTTTATCCTGCAGCATAATAACAGCCATAGGCAATTGCTCACGAAAAGTATCGGAAGGAACTTCAATGGCATTCTCAAAATGACCTACTTCATATTCATAATGATTACGCATATCCACCACTATCGTATTGGGATCATTGGTCAGATCATTGAATTGTTTTGCATCTACATATTTTCCTTTTTTGCTCATATCAAAATTGGGATCAGTAATGCCATCTGCAACGATCTTATCTCTCACTTTTATTTTTAAAACCCAGAAACCTTTGCCCTGCCCGACTGCGTCATTCAGGCGGGCGTCATCATCTACTGCAATATTCAATCTTACATTATTTAAAAAAGAAAATGAATAGAGATAATTTTTAAGTGATTCATAATTGCTTACAGGTACACTTAGCTGCGCATTGATGCCTTCATGTGCCACATAGATTCTTCCAAAAACTTTTAATGCATTTAGATTTTTATACAGCTCATCTCTGAAAGATTTTGGATCATCAATTTTGGCATATTGATAAAAGCTCAATGTAGTTCTTGGCTCCGTCTCCTCATAAAGACATTGCTTAAGTTCTTTTTGAGAAATTTTATTGTGAAGTACAGCCATATTATATTCCTTCTGATATACAAATTTAAAAAAATAAAAAAGGTTACCCATTAGATAACCTTAATCTTATAATCTTATAATCTTATTTACTTTACTTTACTTCCTCAAATTCAGCATCGGTAACATTATCTGCTGCACCTTGTGATTGTTGCTGACCGTCTTCTCCTTGCTGTTGTCCATCACCTTTAGCGCCGCCTTCTTGTGCCCCTGCATCCTGAGTTGCTTTATACATTTCTTCACTGGCTGCTGTCCATGCCGTATTCATTTCTGCAACTGCTGTATCAATCGCAGCAATATCCTGTGTTTTATGAGCTTCTTTTAATTTAGCAAGAGCGCTTTCAATCGGACCTTTTTTATCCGCAGGAATTTTATCTCCATACTCTTTTATTTGTTTTTCTGTTTGAAAAATGAGGCTATCTGCCTGGTTTATCTTTTCTATTTTTTCTTTTGCTTCCCTGTCGCTTGCTTCATTTGCCTTTGCCTCATTCTTCATCTTTTCAATTTCCTCTTTGTTTAATCCGCTGCCGGCTTCTATCCGTATGTTGTGAGATTTTCCGGTACCCTTATCTTTTGCGGTTACATGCAAAATACCATTGGCATCAATATCAAAAGTTACTTCAACCTGCGGAACGCCTCTCGGAGCCGGTGGTATGCCATCTAAATTAAATGTACCAAGGCTTTTGTTTTGAGAAGCCAAAGGTCTTTCACCCTGCAGAACATGTATCTGAACACCGGACTGGTTATCGCTTGCTGTAGAAAATACTTCTGTCTTTTTAGTAGGAATAGTTGTATTGCTTTCAATCAATCTTGTCATTATACTGCCCATAGTTTCAATACCAAGTGAAAGCGGAGTAACATCCAGCAACAATACATCTTTTACTTCGCCGGTTAATACACCACCCTGTATTGCAGCACCAATTGCAACTACCTCATCAGGGTTAACACCTTTGTGTGGTTTTTTACCAAAGAAATTCTCAACAAGTTCCTGCACTTTCGGGATACGTGTGCTGCCACCTACCAATATTACTTCATCAATTTTTGATTTATCAATGCCTGCATCTTTTATTGCAAGTTCACATGGCTTTAAACATCTTGTAAATAATTCATCGGAGAGTTGTTCAAATTTTGCACGGGTTAATTTTTTTACAAGGTGTTTAGGCACACCATCAACAGCAGTTACATAAGGAAGATTGATCTCTGTTTCGCTTGATGAGGATAATTCTACCTTGGCTTTTTCTGCGGCTTCTTTCAAACGCTGCCAGCTCATCGGATCTTTACGAAGATCGATTGCTTCATCCTTTTTAAATGCATCAGACAGCCAATCCATTATCACTTTATCAAAATCATCTCCTCCTAAATGTGTATCACCATTAGTTGATTTTACTTCAAATACGCCTTCACCTAATTCAAGAATAGAAATATCGAATGTACCACCGCCAAGATCGAACACAGCAATTTTTTGATCTTTGTGTTTCTTATCAAGACCATAAGCCAGCGCTGCAGCAGTAGGTTCATTAATTATTCTGCGAACATTTAAACCTGCAATTTCCCCTGCTTCTTTTGTAGCCTGTCTTTGAGAGTCATTAAAATATGCAGGAACTGTTATCACTGCTTCCGTTACTTCCTGCCCTAAGTAATCCTCTGCAGTCTTCTTCATTTTTTGAAGGATCATAGCAGAAATTTCCTGTGGCGTATATTGCCTGCCATCAATATCAATACGAACAGTATTATTGTCACCTTTTACAACTTTGTAACTCCAATGGCCTGCCTCGCTTGTTATCTCGTCCCATTTATGCCCCATAAAACGCTTAACACTCATGATAGTGTTTTGAGCATTGGTAATTGCCTGTCGCTTTGCAGGATCACCTACTTTTCTTTCGCCATTTTTTAAGAATGCTACCACTGATGGAGTCGTTCTGCGGCCTTCATCATTCGCTATCACTACAGGCTCATTGCCTTCCATAACTGCAACGCAGCTATTGGTTGTACCTAAGTCTATACCTATTATCTTTCCCATGATTAATAAATTTTATTAAAGATTGACAATGTTTATGCCAACGGCATTAAAGTGCAAAAATGGCAGAAGAAAGCTATGAGTTATTAGCTAAGAGCTGTGAGTATCGTCTCAAAGCTCTTAGCTCATGGCTCATAGCTTGCCTTAAATCTCGTGGCTTTCTTTTCTTTCTCTAAATGTAAAATGTTTTTGTGATAGAAAACTAAATGTTACAATAATGCAGGCAGTAAAAATTCTTGCTATAGTTGGATAAAAATTCATGTATTCAACCATAACTTTTAAGAAGGCATAATTTAAAATAAGATTGACGGCAACAATTAATAAATACCTGAATAGTTGTATTCTTCCTCTTAATTGAGAAGTATTAAAAACTATATATTTTGAAAGTAAAAAACCTACAGGAAAGCTTATAAAGAATGCCATCCAGAGTGCAGCGATATGTGGTTTAAATGCAATGAAACCCAGGGCAAAAATTTGCTTATGCAGAATAAAGTTATAGCTGATATAATAAATAAAGATATCCAGCAGCATATTGCTTCCGCCGCAGACTGCATACCTGAAAGTACGAACAGGCATCAGCCTTTTAAATGGAGGATAAAAATAATCTATGAATTGTTTGATCTTTTTCTGCAACACTATTATTTATAAACCGAAGGTAGTTTTTACAACATTACCGAATAAAAAAATCCCGGATGATAATGCCGGGATCAATATATGAAAATAATTTTTAGTTGAGTGTATATCGAATTGCTATTCCGCCGACGTTTCCTATAAACCCATTATTTTTAAAACTTCCGAATTCTATATAAGGTTGCCAATCAATTGAAATATTTATAGGAGCAGAATTTATTTTATAATCTAAACCCAATACCCCATCAATTCCTAAAGCAGTTCCACCGTTATTATTTTGCGGCGGTGTGGCCCATGCCGAATTAGAATTATAAAACGCAAGATGTGCACCCGGACCAAAATACCATTTTAAGCCTGGTACACTGGAAATGTCGCTGTGTATCTCATACAAGCCTATAATTCTTGCACCATAATTTAAAAAATATCCTATTCCTTCCAGCGCATGTTTAGGAGTAATAAAATATTTTATGGTAACACCCACCGGATAAAATTTTACTCCCAGTGCAGTTCTGTAATCAGAAGAATTGGTTGTTTGTGCATTAACAGCAGACACTGTCAAAAAAAATGCGAATAATAATACGAGTATTGTTTTCATAAAAATTTATTTTATGTTATAAAGTTAAAACCGTGCCAAACACAATCACCATATATTTTGTTAATTATACATTTCCTCCTGCAATAATTTTATTCTTTCATCAGCAATGTATTCATCATAAGTATACAGCCTGTCAATTAAACCCTTTGGAGTTATTTCGATGATACGGTTGGCGACGGTTTGCATGAACTGATGATCGTGCGTTGTAAATAAAACTATTCCGGGAAATGTTATCATTCCATCATTAAAAGCAGTGATGCTTTCAAGGTCAAGATGGTTGGTTGGCTCATCAAGAATTACTACGTTAGGATTTTGCAGCATCATCCGGCTTATCATGCAGCGAACTTTTTCTCCTCCGCTTAGTACGTTTGTTTTCTTAAATATCTCGTCCCCGCTAAATAACATCTTGCCCAAAAATCCTCTTAAAAAATCTTCATCAACATCTTTTACATAAGGCGGAACATATTGCCTTAGCCAATCCATCAGCGTTAGTGTGCCTTTAAAAAATTCTGTATTATCGTTAGGAAGATAAGCAGTAGTAATGGTGGTTCCCCACTCATACTTTCCGCTGTCTGCCCGCATCCTGTTGTTTATTATTTCAAAGAAAGAAGTGAGTGCAACAGGGTCACGACTTAAAAAAGCGATCTTCTGCCCCTTCACCACATCAAAAGAAATATTATTGAAAAGCGTTCTGCCATCAATGGTTTTAGTAAGCTTTTCAACATTTAAAATTTGGTTGCCCGGATCTCTTTCAGGCTTAAAAATTATTCCCGGATATTTTCTGTTGCTTGGCGTGATATCTTCAAAAACCAATTTATCCAATGCCTTTTTACGTGATGTTGCCTGTTTTGATTTTGATGCATTGGCACTGAATCGTGCGATGAATTCAAGAAGATCTTTTTTCTTCTCTTCCATTTTTTTATTCTTGTCACCCGCCTGCCTTGCTGCTAATTGGCTGCTCTCGTACCAAAATGTATAATTACCTGTGTAAATTTTTATTTTTTGTTTGTCAACGTCTGCAACATGTGTACACACTGCATCTAAAAAGTGACGGTCATGGCTCACTACCAAAACAATATTTTGATAATCTGCTAAAAAATTCTCAAGCCAAGAAATGGTTTCAACATCAAGATTATTGCTAGGTTCATCCAATAGCAAAATATCAGGATTACCAAAAAGCGCCTGCGCAAGTAAGACTCTCACTTTTACATTAGCCCCAATATCTTTCATCAATGTTTGATGGAACTCATCTTTTACCCCTAATTCACTAAGCAATGTTCCGGCATCGCTTTCTGCAGTGTAGCCACCCATTTCTCCAAATTCTTCTTCCAGGTGAGCAGCTTTCATTCCATCGGCTTCACTAAAATCTTCTTTAAGATAGATGGCATCTTTTTCATGCCTTACATCCCACATTTTTTTATGCCCCATTAAAACCGTATCCAAAACTGATATCTCATCAAACTCAAACTGGTCTTGCTTAAGAACAGCCATACGTTCACCAGGAGAAATACTTACAGTTCCTTTATTAGGTTCTATTTCTCCACTGATAATTTTTAAAAATGTTGATTTGCCTGCACCATTTGCACCGATAATTCCATAGCAATTCCCTTTGGTGAAACCAAGATTAACTTCATCAAATAAAACTCTTTTTCCATACGCAAGCGTTACATTATTTACACTGATCATTCATGCCTTTTTTAAGAGGCGCAAAGGTAAGTCATTACAATATATGAAATACGATATAAGATGTACGATTTTTACAGGTTACCTTTATAGCTCAAAGAATTTCAACGGATGACCATAATACAAACGTTACAAAAAGCAGTAATAGAAAGTTTACAATCTTTATACAATCAGCCTTTCACTGAAAAAGATTTCCAGGTAAGCCAGACCAAACCTGAGTTTGAAGGCAATTATACGGTTGTATTATTTTCTTTGGTAAAGAATTTAAAAAGATCACCTGAAGTTTTAGGAAATGAATTGGGAGATGAACTCATCAAAAATTATTCGGATATTTTTTCAAAATACAATATCATAAAAGGTTTTCTGAATCTTACAATTACTGACAATTATTTGTTTGATCTGCTCAATAAAAATTATAAGGATGTATGCTTTGGTAAACTTGCATTGAATGGTAAAAGAATAATGGTAGAATATTCTTCTCCCAATACCAACAAACCTTTGCACCTTGGGCATTTAAGAAATAATTTTTTGGGATGGAGTGTTGCTGAAATTTTAAAAGCTAATGGCTATGATGTAATAAAAACCTGCGTAGTTAATGACCGGGGCATTCATATTTGCAAAAGCATGATAGCATGGCAAATGTTTGGTAATAATGAAACACCGGAATCTGCCAACGAAAAAGGAGATCATTTTGTTGGAGAGTATTATGTGAAGTTTAATGATGAATATAAAAGGGAAGTTGAAGAGTTGATAAGTAAAGAAGTTAACAGGGAAGATGCGGAAAAGCAGGCTCCTATAATGCAACGGACACAAGAGATGTTATTGGATTGGGAAAATCATAAACCTGAAGTGATCGATCTCTGGAAAAAAATGAATGGTTGGGTGTATAAAGGTTTTGATGTAACGTACAAGCGCATTGGCAGCGACTTTGACAAGACCTATTACGAAAGTGACACTTATCTTTTAGGAAAAAATTTTGTGCAGGAGGGATTG
>JADGPX010000268.1 GCA_017882215.1 Chitinophagaceae bacterium
AGCGCCGGTAGCGGTATAGAGGCAATAAGAAATAAGGAATTTTAAATAAGAAATAAGGAAGTTATGGAGAATAAAAAATTTGATCTTGAAGATAAATTGGTAAAGTTTGCATGCATGTGTCTTCATGTTTGTGATTGAAACGGTGAAGCAAAATAAAATTGCTTCAACTTTCTAATTCCCCGTCCGAACGGGTCATCCGGGCGGGCTTATTAATTATTTTTTATTTCTTAAATAGTGAGATAGTCGCTATGATATTTCTGCGGAAAGGTTTGCAGGTAAACTTTTTCATTTTATTTGCTTAAGGCACAAAAAATTGCTGTCCTTGGAAAACATGCTTTAATAAAGCATGTGATCAGTTGCCTTTACAAATAAAATATTGGAAAAGGGAGAAAGAGATTACACGCAAAAGTAATCATCTGGCAACGAAAATGCAATGTATTTAAAACAATAAATAAATTGAACCTATCTTGCGATTCCCATTTTTGCTTCAATAGAAAGTGTTGCATGTGGTACAGCTCGTAGACGGGCTTTATCAATTAATCTTCCTGTTACTCTACAGATGCCATACGTTTTATTCTCTATACGCATCATTGCCTTTTCAAGATGATCAATAAAAGTGATCTGGCGGCTTGCCATCTGGCTCAGCTGTTCACGTTCCATGCTAAGGCTTCCATCTTCCATGGTCATGTAGCGGTTATCAGTATCATCCCCGCCCATTTCATCTTTTCTTGTAATTAATCCCTGCAGATAGCCTAATTCTTTTTTAGCAGTTTCCAGTTTTCTCTGGATCAATTCCCTGAACTCATTTAGCTCTGCATCGCTGTAACGCATTGTTGGTCCATTGTTTTCCTGAGGCGCCTGGTCTAAAACTGATTTGGTAAATTCAGGTTCATATTTGCGTGCCTTGGTTGCTGTAATTTTAGGTAATACTACAGGCTTTGGAGGTGGAACTTTAATATTCTTAGCTTTTGGCAAAGGTTTTAATTCTGGCTTTTTGCTCTCTGCTTTTTTAGCAACCGGTTTAACAGCTTTTTTAACCGGGGTAGATTTCTTTACAGGTTTAGCCACTTTTTTAGGTGCTGCTTTTTTAGCAACTGGTTTAACAGCTTTTTTAACCGGGGTAGATTTCTTTACAGGTTTAGCCACTTTTTTAGGTGCTGCTTTTTTAGCAACCGGCTTAGCAGTTTTTTTTGCCGGTGCAGTTTTCTTAATAGGTTTAACTGATTTTTTAGGAGACTGTTTAGTGCTTTTAACGACTGGTTTTTTAGCCACCAGCTTAGATACCTTTGCAGCTTTTTTTGCTTTTGATTGCACCGGCTTAGCAGCTTTTTTAACCGGAGTTATTTTAGCTGATGTTTTTGAAGCCGGCTTTTTTGAAACGGATTTTATCGTTTTTTTGTTAGTTGGCATAGCTAATCTCCTTTTTTAATAACGTTAACTTTTAATTGATAATCATTTACTTCAATGGTGGTACCATCCTTAATTTCAGACAGAAATTCAAGCTTATCTGCCAAAATTTCGGCGCAAATATAGTTATTAAATTGAGTAATTGAATCCTTGAGAACTTCATTTTCACCTACTTTAACCAATATCTTGTCAGTCAGTTCAAGGTTTTGTTCTTTCCTGATATTCTGAATACGGTTTACAAACTCACGTGCCTCTCCTTCCATCTTTAGTTTTTGAGTAATGGTTATATCCAGCGCAACTGTTAAAGAGCCCTTTGATGTAACTTCATATCCGGGAATTTCATCTGTGCTTATTTCCAGATCTTCATTTGTAATATATATAGGTTCTTCTTTCTTTAATTCAAATTCAGGGTTCAAAAGATATTCTCCTTTCTGGATCTTATCTATTTCTACATTATTCAATTGCTGAATTTGTTCTGCTGCCCATTTCATTTTAGGTCCCAGTTTTTTGCCTAATGTTTTGAAATTAGCTTTTGCCTTCTTCCTTATAAAATCATTATCAGATGAAAGAATTTCTATCTCTTTAATATTTGTTTCACTCTTAATAATTTCCTCAACCGATTTTATATTTTCTGAAAGGTCAGATTCAATGGCAGGTATCAGCACTTTTTGTAATGGTTGTCTTACTTTAATATTTACTTTTTTGCGCAGTGATAATATTAAAGAGGAAATATCCTGCGCCAGCTGCATTCTTTTTTCTAATGATGTATTTATTATAGTTATATCAGCTTTGGGAAAACCGGTATGATGAACAGAACTATGTTTAGCTCTTTTGGTAATATCATTTAAATTTTTAAATAGCCATTCCGCAAAGAAGGGGGCAATTGGAGCAATCAAACCGCTAAGGGTTTCCAAACATTCATATAAGGTTTGATAAGCACAAATCTTATCATGCTCATATTCGCCCTTCCAAAAACGGCGACGGCATAAGCGAACATACCAGTTACTCAAGTGCTCATCTACAAAGTTTTCTATTGCTCTTCCGGCCGGGGTAGGCTCATAATTATCTAAACTTTGCTGAACTACCTGTATCATACTATTTAAAGAAGATAATATCCAGCGGTCAATTTCGGGCCTTTCTTCAACAGGGATATATTTTTCTTTGAAATCGAAACCATCTACATTGGCATATAAAGCAAAAAATTGATACGTGTTATAAAGCGTTCCAAAAAATTTACGCTGAATTTCTTTTATACCCTCAATATCAAACTTTAAACTATCCCATGGTGAGGCATTGGTGATAAGATACCAACGGGTTGCATCCGGGCCAAAAATGCTTAGCGTTTCAAAAGGATCAACAGCATTGCCCAACCGCTTGCTCATTTTATTTCCA
The DNA here is from genome assembly GCA_017882215.1 of Chitinophagaceae bacterium. GTDB lineage: Bacteria > Bacteroidota > Bacteroidia > Chitinophagales > Chitinophagaceae > Ginsengibacter. The sequence goes on from JADGPX010000268.1 coordinate 2,800, forward strand.
TTTTTATCCAGTACCAAACCATTACTTACAACCGTTTTGTAAGCAACACTATCAAACAACAAAACGCCTAAGGCATGCAATGTATAGAACCAGCCTCTTGTCTGGTCAACACCTTCAGCAATAAAATCCGCAGGAAAATTTTGTTTAAAAGTTTCTTTGTTCTCAAAAGGAAAATGCCATTGAGCATAAGGCATTGCGCCGCTGTCAAACCAAACATCGATCAGGTCAGGCACCCGGTTCATAGGCTTGCCGCTTTCGGCAACCAGGATTATTTCATCTACATAAGGTTTATGAAGATCAAGGATGTCTTCATGCAGGTAATGTTTATTTACATCGCCACCTAAAACTTCATTTGCTTTTTTTATTTCGGTATTTAATTCCTCAATAGAGCCGATGCATTTTTCTTCAGTGCCATCTTCAGTTCTCCAAACAGGCAAAGGTGTTCCCCAAAAACGGCTTCTGCTCAAATTCCAGTCAACCATATTTTCCAGCCAGTTACCAAAACGACCTGTTCCTGTAGAAGCAGGTTTCCAATTGATGGTTTTATTTAATTCAACCATCCTGTCTTTTACAGCAGTCGTTCTGATAAACCATGCATCGAGTGGATAATAAATTATTGGCTTATCGGTACGCCAGCAATGCGGATAATTGTGCTCGTATTTTTCTACTTTAAATGCCCTGTTCTCTTTTTTAAGTTTTACTGCAATGTCAACATTTACATCAACATAATGCGGATCGTCTTTGTAATTTTTTACAAAACGGCCGCTGAATTCACCAACACCTTCTACAAATTTTCCTTCTCTATCTACAAGCGTTAAAATTCCCAGGTTATTTTTTTTACCGGCTTTAAAGTCATCAGCGCCAAAAGCAGGAGCAGTATGCACTATACCGGTTCCATCTTCTGTAGTAACAAAATCTCCCAAAATAACTTTGAATGGTTCCGCTCCGGGAGTTATCTCCTGAATTTT
>JADGPX010000269.1 GCA_017882215.1 Chitinophagaceae bacterium
TCCTTTTAGGTTCATAATTTGAATATGAACTTCAGGGAAATTTCTCCCCAATCCAGACTTCCACATTTTAGCATCATCAAAAAGTGAATGCAACCCATGGTAAGTAGGATACTCATCCGTTATCACTGTGGCATCTTTTGCTATTTTGCGTTTTAAAATGGGATATATAGTAACCTTTTGATAGTTCTCGATTTTCTCTGCATACACCCTTCCTATTTTGCCATCCTTTACTTTTTCCACCATTATCAATACCGGTTTCTTTTCGCCCAAACTCCTTCCAGGCTTGTCTTGCTCTGCCCCGCCTATTACCATTTCATCTACATGTACTTCGCCTGTCAAAGGATATTTGTCCGAACTTTTCATGGCCTCCCGTAGTTTTGAACAAAAAAGCCATGCTGTTTTTTGACAAACACCTGCCTCTTTAGCTATCTCACAACTGGATGCCCCTTTTTTTGTGCTCATCCTGTAGCATATTAAAAATGCCTTGGACAAAGCAAACTTAACATTGTGAAATACGGTATGTGCCATGGGGCTTTCATCATACTTACAATACTTGCACCGTAAAGAGTACAAGGTATTGCCTTTGATGCAGGCGGTCTTCCTGCACTTACGGCACTGATAACCTTTTTCCCATTTCTTATCGGCCAAATATTTCAAACAACTGTCATTGCTATTAAAGCGCTTTATAAAATCTGCTAAAGGCATGCTATTCATAACTAATATATTTAGCTCAAATATACTAACTATATTAGCTATATTCTAAAATCCGCAAGCAAAAAATCAGATCGAAGATATACCTTAGTTTTTGGGTATAGTTTGCTAAAATCGGTTTGAGAGGACCTTTGCGCACCTTAACTTCGGCGCACATAAGCATAATAGACAATATAGCCAATGCTATTGGGGCAAAATTTTATTTGCGCTGCACAGCTTTGCCATTACGCCGGGTAACGTTGCAAAAAAGTATGTAAAGTTTGTAGTAGTTGTGGGATTTATTTATTCAAATAAAGGTTTGTAGCAGGTTCTTGTGGTAAAGATTTTGTAAACCCATTGCCTGCCGGTCTTTATCCACCTGGCTGGCAGTATCATAAAATCGAATAAAAACTTCTTGCAGCGCATAGCCGTATTTTCAATAACCCCTTTGCAGAAGAACACCTGCTTTATCCATTCAAATAAAGTGAAGCTGATGGCAGCGGCAAACAGATAAACCATGTTAGCATCCAGGAAAGAAAAAGGAAGCCTGTTGCAATTAAAATCGTTGTTAAGTATATCAAAGTTTCTTTCGCTGTCGCCACGTCCATTGTAAAATACGGTTACCCATTCAGGGGTAGCTTCCGGTTTTTCATTGTTGGTCATGATGGCATAATAAGTATAAGGGCTTTGGGTAAATATATCGCATTGCCCGTCTTTTCTTTTACGGCGCTGTACAACGGCCCGGTATGTTTTCTTTGCTCCAAAAGGTTGAAACGGAGTTTCAGCTACCGCTGCTTTTTTGTTGTTAATGGTTATTTGTTTCCAATCTGTTTCGGGTATGTCTTTGATAGCATCTCTGAGGTTTTGGGAGTCGTCTATGCGGATGTAAAAATAAGTACATCTGTTCTCTGCAACCTCTACTACCGATTGCTGATAAGCCGCACTGTCGCTGCGAAAATGTTCGATATGGATGCCATTGTTTTTTAATGACTGAAAACATGCTGCAAGGGTTTCACTCATTTTATAGGCGGCAGGAGTATTGCCCCCACGGCCTTCTATGAACACTACCTGCCGCCCAATGGATGCCAGGGCAGGCTGATACCCTGTAGTCATTTTGTATGTTTTTGCTGCATCGTATTTTTCATTTTCCAAAATGACATTGTCAAAATCCAATGTGTTTTTTGCATCGGCAATAATAGTTTTGGTCTTGATGGCTAATTTTTGAAGCAGGTCATTGAGCTTTTTATGATGATTGAAGCTATGGGTTACATCGCCATTTTCAATAATACTATTTTCTGTCTTTAATTCCTGCATCACACGAAGCGAAGTATCGGACGATGGTAATGAAAGCCCCGGATGAAAGCCGATATGTTCATTTAATGTATTAATGTCTTCCACACAACTGCCGCCACAAAGATGGCTGTAGTGAATGGCAAGCAGCCCATCAGATATACTGTATTCTTTTTTGGCTCCACGGCTTCCCGGATGTGCATCAATAAATGTATCAATACCTTGTTCTTTAATTTGCTTTAATACAAACTGAATGCCTCCAAATGGATTGATTAATTTATGGGATTGTTGTACTTTCATGCGTTAGTAGTTTTGTGCAATCACTTAGACAAGTGAATAAACAATAACGCTGCAAACCCCTGAAACTTTTTTGTGGATGGGGTTTTAGCTTTTTAGCTTTTTTTAGCTTGCGGAATTAAGATATAATAGCTCGTTAAAATACTATCATTACAGTAATTATATTAGAACTAAAATTAAGAAGTACTGCTCTTGTGCAGGGTTTACATGGAATGTATTTTTATCTCAGAAGTTGATTGATGTTCGACAAACATTAATCAAAAATCCAAATCCATTGAAAAGAACCATTTCCCAATCCAGGAAAAACCAAATTAAATCCGATATCAGTCAACTTCTTTTTTTTTAAATTCAATACCTGTTTTAAAACTTAATATCCCAATGAAACCAAGTCCTTCAAAAAAGGACAATCCGATTTCATCCTTTAAAAAACCAAGAAACCCCGGGATAAAATTATTCCAACGACGTTTATCTTCCAAAAGCTTTTGCACCAACATGCGGAAGCTTTTTTTGTGTTCATCTCAACATTATGTAACAAAGCCAAATTTTGAATTCCAAACAATAAGACCGCAATCATTCTACTAAAATAATATCCCCAAAAGAGATTTTTTTCACTGAATAATTTTATTGTAATTACCTGCTTCATTTTCTTATTTATACCTTTGCCTTAGTGGCTTAAAAAATTATTGTAGATTTTAAAACAATTTTATGATCGAAGTAATACAAGGATTACCCGCACATGTTACCGCCTTTCGTGCCACAGGAACCGTTACCAGGGAGGATTATTATAAAACAATAAACCCATTGGTAAAAAGTGTGGCAACAGCTTTTGGCAAGATTCATTACATGCTCGTATTAAATACTTCGCTATCAAATTATACTGCAGGAGCATTATTGGAAGATGCCATATTGGGATTTAAATATTTCACCAAATGGAAAAAGGTAGCGATTGTTACAGATAAAAATACCATAAAAGATTTCACAGACTTTTTTGGGAAATTAATTCCTGGCCAGACCAAAGGATTCAAAATGGAAGACCTCGGCCTTGCTGAAAAATGGATTTCAGATTTATGATTCTGCCAAATCAAATTAATAGTTTGAAGAGATGATTTTATCACCGCATTATTTTTGTTAAATTAAGAATAGCAATCGCTAAGGTTTTATCACATTAGCATAATAAAAAAATGAGAAACTGCATTACTTTTCGCTCAGCCTTCTGTCGATAAAATAACTTTTCCTGGAAATAATATTCTGATTCCTTTTCATTGTATGAAATTCTTATTTTAATAACGCTTAATTTTATTAAGAATTTATTTAAAAGTTAAAGCAATACAATGGATTTTGTTGATTATTATAAAACACTTGGCGTTGCAAAAACTGCTACCTCAGATGAAATAAAAAAAACTTACCGCAAGCTGGCAAGAAAGCTTCATCCTGATTTAAATCCAAATGATAAAGATGCTCATAAGAAGTTTCAGCAGGTA
>JADGPX010000270.1 GCA_017882215.1 Chitinophagaceae bacterium
CATTATCCGGGAAATAAATGCCAGCCGGTATTTTGATATTGAAAAAAATCTTGTTGATTATAAAAATATTGAAACCGAATTCAAATCCGGCAAAATAAGGATGGTTGTTATTTTTTCACAACACTTCAATGAAGACCTGCACCATTTTAATAAGGCACAGGTTCAATTAATCGCCGATGCATCAGATCCCAATGTAGCGAACACACTTACTAATTATGCAACGGCGATTATTATGAATTACCAGGAGCAAATTACAAATGAGAGGAAACTTCCTTACTCAATCCATACGGAAATACGCATGTTGTATAATCCAGAGCTAAAGGGTGCATATAGTTTTGTGCCTGGCGTTATGGCGATGGTACTCATGCTGGTGTGCACTATGATGACAGCAATTACAATTGTGCGTGAAAAGGAAACAGGCACCATGGAAGTATTACTTGTATCGCCGGTACAATCTTTAAAAATTGTGATAGCCAAAGCCATTCCTTATTTATTGTTATCCATGGTAAACATCATGAGCATTTTATTACTAAGTGTTTTTGTATTGGATGTTCCCATTAATGGAAGTCTTATGTTATTAATAGCTGTCAGCATTTTGTTTACACTTACTTCGCTTGCTTTGGGCCTGCTAATATCCTCTGTTACTTATTCTCAGCAAACAGCCATGTTTGTTGCACTCGTTGGTTTGTTTTTACCAACGGTGATGCTGAGTGGGTTTATGTTCCCGATAGAAAATATGCCATGGCCCCTGCGTATCATTTCAAATGTTGTTCCTGCAAAATGGTTTTATACAATTGTAAAATCCGTAATGATAAAAGGAGTGGGGTTTTCCATGATCTGGAAAGAGGTGTTGGTTCTTACAGGCATGATGTTTTTTTTCCTTGTATTGAGTATTAAAAAATTCAAAATCAGGCTGGCATGAGGGTATTACTATTTTTATTACAAAAAGAATTCAGGCAGATATTCCGGGATACGTCCATACTGCGGATCATTTTTTTGATGCCGGTTATGCAACTGCTCGTATTGCCATGGGCAGCCGATTATGAAATGAAAAATATTAATATCAGTGTGGTAGATCACGATCATTCTCCTTATTCCCGCCAGTTAATTTCAAAAATAACTGCATCGGGATATTTTATTTTGCAGGATTATACTTCATCATATAATCAATCGCTGGTTGATATAGAAAAAGATAAAGCCGATCTCATTCTTGAGATACCTTTTTCATTTGAAAAAAACTTAGTTAAAGAAAGTGAGTCAAAGTTATTTGTAGCAGTTAACGCAATCAATGGCGTAAAAGCAAACCTGGGAGGAGCCTACCTCAGCACAATTATACAGGATTTTAACCGCCAGGTTCGTTTGCAATGGATACAGCTTCCCCGCTACAATGCGGAGTTAAATATTGAGGTTGTCTCTTCTAACTGGTACAATCCACAAATGAATTACAAATATTTTATGGTGCCGGGTATACTTGTAATTTTGGTAACTATGGTAGGTTCCTTTCTTGCATCATTAAATATTGTAAAAGAAAAAGAAATTGGAACAATTGAGCAGATCAATGTAACGCCCATAAAAAAATATCAATTTATTTTAGGCAAGCTTATCCCTTTCTGGATATTAGGATTGTTAGTGCTTGCTATTGGCCTTGGCATTTCAAGGCTTTTCTATGGCATCATTCCGGCAGGTAGTTTATTCGTGATTTATGGATTTGCAGCCGTGTATTTACTGGCAGTATTAGGATTGGGTTTACTGATTTCCACTTATACTTCCACCCAGCAACAGGCAATCCTCATTTCATTTTTTTTGATGATGATTTTTATTTTACTGGGAGGATTGTATACTTCAATAGATAGTATGCCTCAATGGGCACAAATGATTACCAAAGCAAACCCGGTCTCATATTTTATAGAAGTTATGCGGATGGTTGTATTAAAAGGCAGTGGTTTTGCTGATATAAAAAATCAATTGCTTATTGTATTTGGCTTTGCAATTTTATTAAATGGATGGGCTGTTATCAGTTACCGCAAAAGATATTAGAAAGTGTTGTTGGCGTATGAAGATTTGTATATTGAAGAAGTTGTATTGAAGAAACCAGATTTGGAAAAACGAAATAGAAATTTGTTGAACTATCAATACACAGGACATAATTTGTATCTTGAGAATTTTATTTTAAACGTCTAATGCCAGAACCAAATAGTAAATGAGTTTGGCGGAATAGATAAATACAAACATGCAATTGAGGAATTGCAAAGAATACTTTACTCAGAGGCGGCATAAAATATTACAATGATGAAGCTTAAAATATTAAAAGAAGATTTTTTGTACGACTACAAAAAACAACTTCGTGTAGATGTGGAAAAAGATTTCTTTCAGTTGCGAAACAAATCGCAAACTGTAGATGATTTCAAATTTTATCTAGCGAATTCTGCCGTGCATTCATCCAACATTGAAGGCAACACTGTTGATTTTGATACCTATTTAAAATCCAGTGAATTTAAACTGCATCTGAAAACAAAAGAGATTAAAGAGATAGAAGAACTGATTGGTGCTTACCAATTCGCAAGGGAAAATATTTTGACATTGGAAAATATTTTGAAAGCTCACGAAATTCTAACACAATCTATTTTAATAAAAAAAGAACGCGGCAAAATCCGTAAAGTAAAAGTGGGTGTGAGAAGTGAAGGCAGATTGATCTATTTAGCCGTTGAACCCGAATTTATCAAACAGGAATTGGAAAAATTGTTTGCAGATATTGCTTTGCTGCTTAAAACCAAATTGACTACCGAAGAAATATTTTATTATGCTGCTTACATTCATTTGGTGTTTGTGATCATTCATCCCTTTGTGGATGGGAACGGAAGAGCAACCCGATTGATTGAAAAATGGTTTTTAGCAAAAATGTTAGGTGAGAATGCATGGTGTATTACTTCAGAAAAAAACTATTGGGATAATAGACCTGCCTACTATAAAAATCTGCAATTAGGAGTAAATTACTATGAAGTAAAATACGAAAAAAGTATCCCATTTTTATTAATGCTTCCAAATGCTTTAAGAAATATTTATTAATTGTCTGAACCATGATTTAAAGGATTAAATGATTTCTTGATTATGTTATACGAAGATTTGACAAAGAAAATAATTGGTTGTGCAATGGAAGTGCACAAAAGATTGGGTAATGGTTTTCAGGAAGTAATTTATCAAAGAGCATTGGAAATTGAGATGCGTTTAGCAGGATTAGAATTTTCCAAAGAAATGGAAATGCCCGTCTTTTATCGTGAATATGAAATAGGTACAAGAAGAGTGGATTTTTTTGTAGAAGGTAAAATTATGGTGGAAATCAAGGCAATTATTCATCTTGAAGATGTTCATCTGGCACAGGCAATGAATTATTTGGAAGCATACAAAATGGAAATAGGTTTGCTTCTAAATTTTGGCGCAAAGAGTTTAGAATTTAAAAGAGTACACAACAATAAATTGTTACAATCAGGTAATCCTCAAATCAAGTAAATTAAGGTTCAGACAAATGGCAAAGAATATAAAATCAGGTAATCCTAAAATCAAGCAAATCAAGGTTCAGACAATAGAAACACCTTCACAACGCTTGTCAGGCATCATTAAAAGTTGCCGTAACATAATACGGAAGGACAAAGGAATGAATGGTGACGGCGACCGTTTGCCAATGCCCACATGGATTATGTTCCTGAAATTTTAGATGACAATAAAAACCTGCAGGAGA
>JADGPX010000271.1 GCA_017882215.1 Chitinophagaceae bacterium
AATGATATTGAGTTAAAGAAGAAACAACTTAAACTGTATGAAGGAAACATTCTTCCAGCTTTAGAGAATAATTATAAAACCATGCAGTTGGGATATGAGCAAAATACAGAAGAATTATTTCAACTATTTGATGCCTGGGAAACTTTGAATATGACACAGCTCGAATACCTTGACCAGTTACAACAGTTATTAATCATGCAGGTTGAACTGGAACAAGTTTTGGAAATAAAATAATAATCACTATGTATGTATAGATTTAAAAATATAAAGACGGTTTGGTTTGCTTTGCTTGCAATAGTTCTCATAGCAGCATCCTGCAAAGAAAGCACGCAGCAGCATCAGCATGCAACAGCTTCGCAGGGCGAAGTGTACACCTGCCCTATGCACCCGCAAATCATTCGCGATAAACCCGGCAATTGCCCTATATGCGGAATGAAATTAGTAAAGAAGGAAAGCAGTAATGCGAAGCTCAACGATATACAACTGCAAAGTTTATTAAAACCTACCAATGAGTTTGTAGTATCAACTGTTCCGGTAACAACTATGCACAAAAAAGATGTATCAACAGAATTGCAGGCGCTGGGAAGGGTTAGTTATGACACACGCTATACAAATACAATTTCTTCACGAGTATCAGGAAGAATTGAAAAATTATTTGTGAAGTTCCGTTATGAGCACATCCATAAGGGAGATGCGGTAATGAATATTTACAGCCCTGAGTTAAACACCGCACAGCAGAATTTAATTTTTCTTTTAAAGAATGACCCCAATAACACAATCCTTATTAGTGCAACAAAAGAAAAATTATCGCTGCTGGGAATGAGTAGTTATCAGTTGGATGAACTAATGCGTACGCAAAAGATTGCTTACACAATTACTGTGTACAGTCCTTATACCGGTCATGTGCATGAAGCAGGTAATATGAATAACTTAGATAACACCAGCGGCTTGAGAACAGATGCATCACAGTCTTCAGAACAATTATCACTTAAGGAAGGTATGTATTTACAAAAAGGACAACCCATCATTTCTGTTTTTAGTACAGAACATGCATGGGCATTATTAAATATTTATACAAACGATCAAAACCTTGTGAAAGCAGGTGATGCTGTAACCATTATACCGGAAACCGCACCGGGCAATGCTTTCAAATCAACTATCAGTTTCATTGAGCCATTTTACAGAAGCGGAAGTAAAACTTTAACTGCACGTGTGTACTTCAATAACACAGATCTTAAATTACCAATAGGCAGCCAGGTAAAGGCATTAATTTCAACCAGTATAAAAAATACAGAATGGTTACCCGAAGATGCTGTGCTTTCTCTTGGGATAGACAAAATTGTTTTTCTTAAAGAAGACGGTGGTTTCAGAGCACATAAAATAACTACAGGCATCACAAATGAAAATAATATACAGGTATTGTTGGGCTTGTCTGCAAACGATGAAGTGGCAGCCAATGCGCAATTCCTTATGGACAGCGAAAGTTTTATAAAAATAAATCAATAAATGATGAAAATTTTTTTTGATAATAATGAGCCCAGTGGGATTGCTACGATTAAGCGTCCGTTGCGCTACGACCGACAACCGGCGGTTCGCACTCTTCAACTTTTGTTTCTCTTTTTTGCGATGCTCGCGATAACGTCTTTGTTTTTAGCATCATGCAAAGGCAGGATTAAAGAAGTAGCGGCAACAACAGATCCGGATGTTTATTATACCTGTTCCATGCATCCACAAGTAATGCAGGATCATCCCGGCAACTGCCCCATCTGCGGAATGAAACTGATTGAAGCAAAAAAAAGCCAGTCACAAAAAGCAGATGAGATACAGCTCAGTAATGTGCAAATGCAATTAGGCAATATACAAGTAGATACTATCAGAAATGGTTCCATCGGTGATAACATGGTACTTACTGCAACACTCAATTTTGATCAGCGTAAGATCACTGCACTCAGTGCAAGAATTGCCGGAAGAGTTGACAAGCTGTATTTTAAAAATATTGGTGATTATATTCACAAAGGCGATAAACTTTTTGATTTGTATAGTGAAGAACTCAATAATGCAAAACAGGAATACATACTTACATTGCAAAATCAACACGAGTTGAGTAATTCCTTAATTGATTATAAACAGTTAGCAGAAAGCGCAAAAAACAAATTATTATTGTGGGGCATAACTGAAAGCCAAATTAGTGATCTTGCAAATACACGAAAAGTTTCTCCTCTCACTTCTTTTTACAGCACGGCTAATGGCTATATCACAACACTTGATATAAAAGAAGGAGACTATGTAACGGAAGGAGGTACAATAGTGCAGCTTGCAGATTTATCAACCCTTTGGGCAGAAGCTCAGGTATACACTTCTCAGTTATCAGAGATAGATAGCAGGGGTTCTGCAACAGTACAAATTCCCGACTTAAATAATCTTGAAATTAACGGAACAATCGGGTTTGTAAATCCCGAAATAAATCCTGATACAAGAATAAATTTAATACGCATCACCATACCTAATAACAATAATCAATTACACCCGGGTATGCCAGCGTATGTGTATATAAAGAACAGGCAGCATAAAGGTTTAACCCTGCCTGCCGGTGCTGTTTTACGGGATGGTAAAAGCACATCGGTATGGATAAAGACAGGAGAACATTCTTTCAAAGTGAAAATGGTGGAAACAGGAATAGAAGATGATAACAATATTGAAATAACATCCGGTTTACATGAAGGTGATGTAGTGGTTGTTTCAGGTGCTTATTTATTGAACAGTGAATATATTTTTAAGAAAGGGGCTAATCCAATGGAGGGAATGAAAATGTAGCAATATGAAAATGTAGCAGGCTGGCTTATGATTACAATGAGTGCAATAATGATTATAACACTGATATAATTGTTGAAGTATTCGCATTTTTAAGAATAATTCTATTTTTCTATAGGTTTTTAACGTAAACTTTTAAAATTAAATTCAAGCAATGAAAAGAATATTAACTACAGTCTTATTTTTCACAGCTTTATTATTGATTGCCTGCAATAGTGCACCAGAGAAAAAACAGCAGACCGATATGGCAAAAGTTCATCAGAAAGCAATTCATGATACTTCTATTGCAAGGCAAAATATAAAAGAAGTTTCACCATCATTTACCAACACAGATGCAAAAGCAATTGCTGCATTTAAAGTTATGGTTGATAAATACCTGGATTTAAAAAATGCCCTGGCAAATAATGACGAAGGAGAAGCAAAAAAGAAAGGCAAAGAACTGTTTGAGGCAATATCAAAAGTTGACATATCATTATTAAACGATGAACAGAGAAAGGTATATATGCAGGAAGAAGAAGATCTAAAAGAAAATGCAGAACATATTGGTAAAAGTGAGATCGAACATCAGCGTATGCATTTCTCTATATTAAGCCAGGGTATATATGCAATTGTAAAGGCATTTGGTGGAGGACGTTCGCTCTATCATATTTATTGTTCAAAAGCTGAAAATGGTGAAGGCGCTATGTGGCTAAGCGATGCAATAGATAGTAAAGATCCTTATAACGTGAAAGACACTTCATGTTTTAATATTATAGAAAAAATAAAATAGGAATTTCAATAGAAGAAAAATGAAAAAGGAATACAAGACTCAAACATATAACAATTCTTATTCAGCAATCATTTTTTAGGAAATGTATTTAATCTTACATTTACTTTGTAGATGAATAAATTATAGGTTAAACCTAAAATCTCATTT
>JADGPX010000272.1 GCA_017882215.1 Chitinophagaceae bacterium
AGTAACTCCGCCATCAACTTCAATTTTCACTTTTAATCCTGCATCGTCAATCATCTTTCTCAGTTGTTTTATTTTTTCAATTGAATGCGGAATAAAACTTTGTCCGCCAAAACCGGGGTTAACACTCATCAAACAAACAACATCTATATCGGCTAAAACATCTTTTAAAAGCTTCACCGGTGAATGCGGATTAATGGCAACACCAGCCTGCATTCCCAATGATTTTATCTGCCGGATATTCCTATGCAAATGTTTACATGCTTCCAGGTGAACCGTGAGAATATCAGCGCCTGCTTTTTTAAATGCTTCTGTAAGATTTTCAGGCTTAACGATCATTAAATGAACATCACAAATTTTGGAAGTGGTTTTTCTTATCTGTTCAATTATGGGTATTCCAAAACTTATATTGGGAACAAAACGTCCATCCATCACATCCAGATGAAACCAATCGGCTTCGCTCTCATTCAGCATTTGGCATTCGTCTGAAAGCTTTAAAAAATTTGCTGCTAATAATGATGTAGCGATGATCATATATCTATTTTTTTGTTTATTTTGATTTTGAGTCATTTGGTCATTGGTCATTGGGTCATTGGGTAATTGGTCATTAAGTCATTGGTCATATAATATTTTACATAATGACTATTGACATAATGACTATTGACCATATCACTTTCCTTCAAGTATTTTTAGCGAATCCCTCGCCTCGATAAAATCTTTATCATACATCAATGCTGTGTGATAGCTCTGTATCGCCTCTTCTTTCTTATTTAATTTTTTGTAGCAGTTACCCAACCAGTAATATCCTTCATCAAAATTATTTTGAATAGTAACCGCTCTTGTTAAAACCTTTAAAGCTTCTTCATACTTCCCCTGGTCGTACAGTGCAATTGCTTTTTCCCTGTAAGCAAACATGTATGTATAATCCAACCGAATGCAACTATCGAATAAAGCTATTGCCTTTTTTTTATCGTTGATGTAATTGTAATACAATCCTTTTATAAAGATAGCTTCCTTTGCCGCTTTTGCTTTATCTGCTCCTATCAAAGCATCTGCAAGGATTAAAGCTTTTGGATTTTTTGTTTGCGCATACAGCGTTCCTAAAGATATTATGTACTTCGGTAAAGGAAATATATCGATGGCTTTTTCAAAAGATTTGATAGCTGCAATTGTATCACCGTTTTGAAAATGTAAGGTGGCTTTTATGTCCCAAAGCTCAACCACATCAGGATTTTTAGAGATAGCTTTATCTGTAATTGCAAGAGCTGTATCATAATTTCCATTGTCACTATAATACTCAATTAATTTTTGAGTGAGAAGCAATGAGTCGGGATATATAGCAATATCTTCTTTAAGTTTTTTTTCAGGTGAAACTGCTTCAGTCTTTGTTTCTGTATCGTCTTCTTTATTATTGCAGGCAATAATACTAACAGCGGATAAAATAAGAAGTACGGTATTTTTTTTCAGGAACATAACGCAAATTTAAGCGCCTTCATTCATAATTCTTATTACAAATTTCTGACATTCAAATTTTAAAACAACCTTAGTTTTGACACCCGCTAAACAAAACTGTATGTATAAATTAATTGCTCTTTTTGTGTTTTTTGGTTCTTTTGTTTTTTCAAACCAGGCAACACATAACATTAATAAATCTGTAACCAATGTTGATACACTTCAGTATCCTGAAGAAAAACATTTTAAAAATTTAAGGCAGTTAACTTTTGGCGGAGACAATGCAGAAGCCTATCTAAGCTTTGATGGAAAGTATCTCATCTTTCAAAAAACAAATCCTAAAGAAGGAATAATGTGCGACCAGATATGGATGGGAAAACTTCCTGAAACTCCTGACGAACCTTTCAATCCAAAATTAGTAAGCACAGGCACAGGACGAACTACATGCTCTTATTTTTATCCTGATGGCAAACATATTTTGTATGCCTCTACACATTTATCATCTAAAGAATGTCCGCCTGTTCCTGATAAAGCAAAGCGCTATATCTGGCCGGTGTATGAAAGCTTCGACATTTTTAAAGCGGATACAAATGGACACATCATCAAGCAACTTACCAAAACAAAAGGGTACGATGCAGAAGCAACAATTTCTCCAAAAGGAGATAAGATATTATTTACATCGGTAAGAAATGGAGATCTTGATCTTTACACAATGGATCTTGATGGTAAGCATGTAAAACAAATTACTAATACATTAGGTTATGATGGCGGTGGCTGGTTCAGCCCAGATGGAAAAAAAATTGTTTGGCGTGCAAGTCGTCCAAAAACCAAAGAAGAAATCGCAGACTATAAGGATCTGTTATCGCAGGGTTTGATAGCACCCACATCAATGGAAGTTTGGGTTGCCAATTCAGATGGAACTGATGCACATCAAATAACTTCTTTAGGAAAAGCAAACTGGGCTCCGAATTTTTTGCCGGATGGTCAGCATATAATTTTTTGCAGCGATCATGAATATCCAAAAGGCTTTCCTTTCAACATGTACATCACTGATATCAATGGCAAAGGCTTAGAGAAGATTAGCCGTGATAAGGGTTTCGATGCTTTTCCAATGTTCAGCAGAGATGGAAAAAAGTTTGTATTCAGCAGCAATCGCAACAATGGGGGAGGACATGATACAAATGTTTTTATTGCTGATTGGGTTGAGTAGTTTGCTATTTGTCGTTAGTGCAGACAAATCATAGTATAGAAATTTTTGGAACAAACTTCAGTTCTCTTCTCATCATCGTTGTATCACTCACTGCAACAGCATAACAATAATCATCTTTCTTTTAGAGTTCAATCACTTCACAATCTTTAATTTCCTTTCCGTCGATTGCAAAGCGGATAATTGTTCTTACTTTTTGCCATCCCTGTTTACCGGCAGCGCCTGGATTCATGTGCAGGCATTGAAGATTTGAATCATACATCACTTTTAAAATATGTGAATGCCCGCTGATAAAAAGCTGTGCCGGATTTGTAATCAATTCTTTTTTTACTGCCGGGTTATATTTTGGCGGATAACCGCCGATATGTGTCATCATCACTTCCACCTCTTCACATTTCCATCTTAATTTTTCAGGATAAACACTTCTTATATCATAGCCATCTATATTTCCATACACACCTTTTAAAGGTTTGAAGCTTTTTAATTTTTCAGCGACTTCACCTGTTCCAAAATCACCTGCATGCCATATCTCATCACAGTTTTTAAAATGCTCAAAAATTTGTTCGTCCAGGTAATGATGCGTATCAGATATGAGTCCTATTTTAGTCATGCTATGTACGATGTTGGATGTACGACGTTAAACCAATGCAACATAATATTTTAAAGTGTAAAGAACTTGCGGTTATGGATGATACTTTTCATCCTTTACAACTTACCAAAGAAGCATTGGAGATTGAAGATGAAAACTATGTGATGAGCTGGGCTGAATAATTGCAAATGTACAAATTTGCAAACCTGTCTGCCGATAGCAGGTGTGCAAATTGTAAACGCATTTGAATTTTTGATTTTAATTTTTTTATCTTGAGCAATAAAATAATTTTTCTATGATAAAGTTTCAAGACTTAAAAGTTGGAGATTATGTTTTAGCAGAACAGGATGGTACAACCTGGGCAGGCGAAGTAACCAATTTAAATGGTGATGAAAAAGAAATTTGTGTTGATAATGGTGTGCAGGAATTTTGGTTTAAGCCCGAAGAATTAAAGCCTTTACCCCTCGATGAAGA
>JADGPX010000273.1 GCA_017882215.1 Chitinophagaceae bacterium
GGCAATGACGCAAAGTACATTAAAAGGCTTAAGAACAAAGAATATATAACTCCATTTTCCGCCTGGTAATAATATGAGTAGACAAAGAATGGTCCCAACCATTCCATCCCGAAAAGCAGAATCAAGAAAAGCAAAGATAGTCCCTGAAAAAATGCACAAGTATAATAACTCAGATTTGTTGGGGTGTGAATATTACGTTCTTCTTTCTTCTTCTCATTAATTTTAGGTTTTTTCTTTTCAAGTTCACATGCCAAATCTGAGAGTATTGGAAATTTGTAAACGTCAACAACCGACATGTTTTCGAATATTTTTAGTTCACGCATTTCAGAAACAACAATTGCTGCCAATAATGAATGTCCTCCCAAATCGTCAAAAAAATTGTCGCTCATTGAAATATCATCTCTTTGAATATTTTTCGCAATGATTTTTACCATCTCACATTCTATTTCGGTTGAAGGTGGAATAATCTTTTTTTGAGCGAAAAACAGCAATGGGGTTTGAGGAATTGGCAATAGTTTTCTATCAATTTTTTGACTCGAAGTCACAGGTAAGGATGAAATAATGTCCAATGTGGAAGGAATCATGTAATATGGAAGCTTTTGTCGCAATAATTTGACTATCCCTTTACGATTTATTTTCTCGTTTTTACGTAATACCAAATACGCGGCTAATTGCTGAGTGTTACTGTCCAATGCCACTGCCGCTGCTTGTACTCCTTTACATTTCATAAGTAGACTTTCAATTTCTGCCAATTCTACCCTAAATCCACGAACTTTAATTTGTGCATCGGCTCTACCTAAAAAAATAATCTCACCATTGGATGCATATTTGGCCAAATCACCTGTACGATAATATCGTTCATTAACACCTTTGAATTTATCCGTTTTGATAAATTTCTGAGTAGTTAAATCTTCTCTGTTTAAATATCCACGTGCAATACTCTCACCCCCAATAAGAATTTCGCCTTCTTCACTATTTTTAACAAGTTCAAACTGATCATTGACTAATAACACATCATAACCCGGTAATGGTCGACCGATTGTAACCTCTTCAAATTGATTTAACACTTTATATGTTGCAATTACGGCAGCTTCTGTCGGTCCATAAGTGTTAAATACTAACCTGTCCGATTTACACCATCGAGCCGCAATATCATTTGAACAAACCTCGCCTCCAAAAATCAGTATTTTCAAATCCGGAATATCTTCTTTTACCATCGAAAGTAGTGTTGGAGCACAAGAGAGAAAAGTTATATTTAGCTTATTGAGAATTGAGGCAAACATATCACCAGAACGCATTATTTCAAATGTTCCAATAACCAAAGTGGCTCCTGCCGAGAAAGGTACCCATATTTCCTCTACCGAAGCATCAAAGGAAACTGAAAAACCTTGTAATGCTCTGTCAATTTGCTTTATAGGATAAATAGTTTTAGCACCACGAATGTAATTTACAACATTTTTGTGTTCAAGCAATACACCTTTAGGGTTGCCCGTTGTACCTGAGGTATAGATAATATAACACAGATCATTTGTAGAACGGATTACTACAACTGGTTTTGAATCGGAGTAATTATCTAATTCTATGAGCTGTTGATCAATATTAAATATTCGATGATGTTTCAGCTGTAATCCAATACGTTCAAGAATTTCATCTGAAGTGATGAGTAGCTTTGCATCCGCATCCTCCATGATAAAATTAACCCTATCGGCAGGAGTTTCCGGATCAAGAGGAATGTAGGCAGCTCCGGCTTTCAATACTCCAAGCATCACAATTGGTACTTGTGCGCTTCGAGGTAACATAATCGCTACTTTTTCTCCAGGTCCAATACATTTTATTTTAAGGAAATTCCCAAGTTTGTTGGCCGTTTTTTCTACTTCTATGTAAGTATATTTAATTTCACCTTGTTCAATGGCAATTGTGTTTGGATATAAGAGTACCGAATCTTCGAAAAACTTTTCTAAGAACATAATTTGAAATGTTTAGTTTATTATGTGCAGTAACAAATACTAAGAACATTATTTTTGTTTATAGACTTTAGATGATGAAAATAGAATATAGTTTAATCAGATAAGGGGTTTATTCTTGCATTTCATTATCACACTAAAAGGAAGTCGATTTAAATTCATTTCTTCATAAAGATTAATTAGTAATAAAAACTCTAATTTTGATTGGACATTATTATAAGGAAGCCGACTATAAACATTAAAGACTTTCCAGATATAAAATTAATAATACAGGCGATGCGAAAAATATTTATCCTGATTTCAATCCTGCTTTTTAGTAAAAATATTTGGTCTCAACCGTTACCGGTAAAACTAAAACACACCATAATCATTGATACAGATTGTGCTATAGATGATATGCGTGCAATAAGTTTGTTGCTCAGTCGCCCTGAAATAACTATAAAAGCAATATTATTGTCAGATGGTTCATTGTCTCCCATTGAAGGCGCCGGAAAGGTAAACTCATTATTAAAAGAATTTAATGTTGATAATATCCCAGTCGCATGCGGAGATCTTCTTAAAGGAGTTAATCCCCCCTGGCGTGAGTTTAACAGGCAAATAAATTGGGGTAAAGAGTCAGACAGACAGGTAAAAGTATTAAATGCAGTTGATTGCCTGAGAGAAAATTTAAAAAATGCGAATGAGAAAGTAATACTGGTTTGTCTTGGTCCGCTTACAAATATTGCGCAACTTATAAATAACGATATGGGGCTTGCATCAAAAATTGAACGAATAATCTGGTATAATGATTCTGTTAAGCCCTTACTGGGATTTAATTATGTATGTGATAAAGAGAGTGCAGACAAAGTTTTTAAATCCAAGATTAGAATTGATGTCATTTCAAACCTGAATAAAGAAAACATATTGTTTGATTCGTCCATGAACGCTGTTTGCATTGAATCAAAAACCCGGCTTGCCACCGTCTTAAGAAATGTTTTCAGTCAGCCAGTAGTTATTGAAAAACTGCAGCAAAACCATTTCAGATTAAGTGACGACCTTTTGGTTTTATACCTTACAAATCCCGAATTATTCGACATTAATATAATTACTGATGAATTAAATGTCAGGTACAATAAAGATTATGACGTTCCAGGAATCAAGCAAGCTATGACCGACATGATAAATGGTACCTATTTTTCTGAAAGAAACATAGTATTTAACAGGTTTCCTATTCAGCATGAAATGTTTAACTATGATATCCGTCCGATTATAGATTCAGCAATTGCACGTTATGGCTATGACGAATGGAAAGCTAATGTAATGACTGATGAATTTCATGGGCACCTTGGAGTATTTTCGATAGTAGGTGCTAAAATGGGTATTAAAGCACGTGAATTATTTGGTGTAGGTGCTGATATGATTGAAGTAACCACCTATGCAGGAACTAAACCACCATACAGTTGTTTGAATGATGGGATACAGGTAAGTACAGGCGCAACTTTAGGTATGGGGACAATTCATCTGGCTAACCATAGCAAAACCAAACCATCGGCTATTTTTACGTACAAAGATCGTTCTATCAGAATTAGTCTCAAAAAAGAATACCTGGAACAGGTAGATGCGGACATTAAAGAAGGGATTATGAAATTTGGATTAATGGACGATGGCTATTGGAAGCTTATCCGCCATAATGCTTTAAAGTACTGGGTCGAATGGGATAGAAATAAAATTTTTGATATTGAAGAACTTATTCACAAAAATTAGTCCCAATTAA
>JADGPX010000274.1 GCA_017882215.1 Chitinophagaceae bacterium
GCATATCCATTTTCTTTGCTAACCCTTCCTGCACACTGTTGATAACAGCCAATTCTTCTGCACGTTGATTGAGTTGAGCAGAAAGTTGTGCAATGTTTTTTTCCAGCGCTTCGTAAGAAATTTTTTCTTTACTCATAATAGTAGTAGTTTATAGAACAAAAGCAGGTTTAAACAGGAACAGGCGATTGCAGTTAATGGTCGGGATTGAGACATGTGTTTAAAAAAAGAAAATTACTACTATTTTTTATAACATTTACTTCTGCTATTATCGAATTTAGGAATAAAGATTTATTTCAAATCAAAAATTTTTATCCAGATTTAAATGGTAGATCAAGCTGAAAAATAAAATTTAATTTTGCTTTGTAATTATTAAGATAAAATTTTGATGAATGGAATACGTTGATTATTATAAAGTTTTAGGTGTAGATAAAAAAGCAACAGCAGATGATATTAAAAATGCTTACCGCAAGCTGGCACGTAAGCATCATCCTGATCTTAACCCAAATGATAAAGAAGCCAATAAAAAATTTCAGCAAATAAATGAAGCCAATGAAGTGTTGAGCGATCCTGAGAAGCGTAAAAAGTATGACCAGTATGGAAAGGATTGGAAACATGCAGAAGAATTTGCCAGAAGGGGCTCCTTTGGAGAAAGGCAAAGGCAATCTCAGCGACAATATTCAAATCAAGGCGGACAAACGTTTTCAGGTGGTTTTGGAGAAGATGATTTCTCAGATTTTTTTGCATCTATGTTTGGCGGGCAGGAAAGCCGCGGCAGAAGCAGGCAAACAAAATTCAGGGGACAGGATTACAATGCAGAACTGAAGCTTGATCTTATTGATGCTTATAAAACACACCAGCAAACCATTACAGTTAATGGAAAAAATGTACGCATCACTATCCCCGCAGGAATTGAGAACGGTCAACAAATAAGGCTTAAAGGATACGGTGCCCCGGGTGTTAACGGTGGTCCCAATGGCGATCTCTATATAACATTCTCTATTACCAATAATACCAACTTTAAACGGATGGGAAATGATCTTTATACAACCGTTGAGATTGACCTGTACACTGCTGTTTTGGGTGGTGAGGTTACCGTTGATACATTGAGCGGCAAAGTGAAACTGAAAGTAAAACCCGAAACTCAAAACGAAACAAAAATAAGATTGAAAGGAAAAGGATTTCCGGTTTATAAAAAAGAAGGAGAATTCGGAGATATGTTTATCACCTTTTCTGTAAAGATCCCAACTAACTTAACGGAAAAGCAAAAAGAATTATTCAAGGAATTAGCTAAAACTACATCTTAAAAAACTATTTGGATGCCGGAACATTTAATATCAACTGATGATTTTTGCAGCCACTATAAAGTGGAGTATTCATTCATCAATTCATTACAGCAACATGGGTTAATAGAAATTACTTCTATAGATCAACATTCATTTATTGACCATGATCATTTAAAAAATATAGAAAAACTTGTGCGTTTGCATTATGATCTTGATATAAACCTGGAAGGCATTGAAGCCATTACTTATTTACTAAACCGGGTTAAAAATATGCAGGCAGAAATTATTGCACTTAAAAATAGGCTTAGGTTATATGAGGATAAGCAGGTGTCAGACACTTTTTAAGTGTCAGACGCCTAATCATGCTATTAAAAAATCAATTTTACTTTAAAGTCTTCAATCGTATTATAGGAATCACTGTATAATTTTTCTTTATCAATACTTAGTTCCTGATATGCAACTTCTTTATCGCAAAGAGTTCCATTTCTTAATCCACAATAATCTCTAAAAGAAGAGAACTCCCAATCTTCAATCCTGGCTACCAATCCGGCTTTCCATGGATTTTGATGAATATAATGAAATGCTATTGTACTGTAATTCTTTATTGTAAAAACCTTGGAAGTATCAGATACTAAGGACGTACATTTTGCTTTTGTTTTCTGCTGAAAAAGATTTCCGCTTAAATTTAATTGCTTGTTCAATCCTTTGGTGTAGCTGCTTAATAATAATCTGATTCCTTCGGTTAATGATTGTGTTGGAATGACTGTTTTCGGAACTGGCATTACAGAAATATCTGTTGCCTTTATAAGAAAATGAAAATGATTTGGCATTAAGGACCAATTTTAAATGCTACATCTTGGGAAAATAAATTTTTTAACTTTTTCAAGAAAGAAAAGATAATTGCCTCTGGAATAAAAGATAGGTTGTTTTTGATTTCCTCTATTATAAATATGATATATCTCTCCTTGAATAAAATGCATGGTTAAAGCTATATTTTATTTTGATAAAGTCTTCCTTACAAGGTGTCTGACACCTTAGAGGTGTCTGACACTTTAAAAGGCCAATCATTTTGAAGTTTTGCTTTAATAAAGTAAACGATCATACCAATAAAGATCACTATTAATCCTCCTGCTATCATCTTGCTTCCTGTAGAGAAAAATACAAAGAGCCACATGGCGATGGCAATGTAAACCGGTATTGGAAAGAGTGGCATTTTATAAGGAAATTTATCTTTATTTTTTTCTGTGCGTAATATTAATAAACCAATACCCTGCCCGATGAATTGTATTAGTATCCGCATGGCAAGAATTGCATTTATCACATCTGTAAGTTTAAATAAAAGGCTAAATACAAATGCCATACCTCCCAGGAAAAGCAATGACACATATGGAAAATTTTTTGTTGGATGCAGTTTTCCAAAAATAGTAAAGAAGGAATTATCTATCGCGGCTGCATACGGAATGCGGCTGTAGCCAAGGGTTGCAGAGAATACAGATGCAAATGCCACCCAAAGAATTAAACATGTGGCAACCTTTGCTGCATCGCTTCCCATCAAATGCTGAATAAAAACGCTTACTACAAATTCACTGTCTTTTGCCACCTGCCAGGGGATCACACTAACCACACTTATATTCATCATCAAATACAAAATTGAAATACCGGCAATGGAAAGAAACATACTGCGGGGAATATTTTTAGATGGATTTTTTATTTCTCCTCCAAGATGACAAATATTATAATACCCTAAATAACTATACACCGATTTTACACTTGCAAAACCCATCGCGGTTACAAAAGCATAATCAATGGAGAGGCCATCATTAATGTGTTTGATTGGCGCAAGAAAATTTCCATGAACAATGCCACCACCAATTATCCAAAACATTGTTATGATAACACCACTCCACAGCAGTAAACTTATTTTTCCAATGGTTTCTATTTTGCGATACAACAATAGTATGATAAGTATCACTAAACTTCCACTCACAATTTTTGAAGTGGTTGTATTGAGAGGAACTAAATAAGAAAAATATTTTGCGAAGCCGATAGCCGCAGAAGCGATAACCAACGGAGCCTGTATCATTGTTTGCCAAACAAATAAAAAACTCATTAATTTACCTGCCCCGTTTTTACCATACGCCTCTTTTAAAAAATTATAACTGCCGCCGGCCCTGGGAAACGCCGCACCTAACTCACTCCATATCATTGCATCAACAATTGATAATGCTGCACCTGCCAGCCATGCATACAAAAAATACGGTCCGTTCATCATACCAATTACCATAGGTAACGTGATGAAAGGGCCAATGCCAACCATATCTATCATGTTGATAGCTGTAGCATGACCTAAACCAAGTGATCTTTTTAAATCAGTTGCTGACATTTATAGTAAACAAAGATGCAGAGAAATAAGATTAGAAAGAGTGAATAAA
>JADGPX010000275.1 GCA_017882215.1 Chitinophagaceae bacterium
TGCTGCATTATTGGAAAATTTTTTTTAAAAACTAAAAATTGATTGAAGTTTTACTTCTGTTTTTTTATTGCCTTTTATTTCATCAAGTCCGCTGCCAAAATTAGAGTAGTGATTAAAAAAAGCTACTTTCTCTATTAAAGTATAAAAATAAAATCAGTTTTGGAAATGCTATAATGCTTTGCAAATTTGATTAACTTTATTTCGGTTATCTAATATTATCACACATCACTACTACATCACTTTAAATTAACTAATTGGTTATCAATAAATATAAACTACGTCATCACTACAACACAACGATAAAAATAAAAGATGCTGAATTAATTTTTTATATAAATTTACCAAATGAAACTAATTGTTATTGCACTAACATTATTCTTATTTTATAATTCAGGGATTTGCCAAAATACAATAGGCCTTCCACAAATAATTAACTATAATAACAACGACTTTCATGCAGGTACTCAAACCTGGGATATTAAACAGGATAAGAATGGAATTATGTATTTTGCCAATAATGAAGGATTAATCACTTTTGATGGTAGCCACTGGCGGGTATATCGATTACCCAATAAAACCATTGCACGTTCATTATATATTGATAAAGACAATAAAATATATGTAGGAGGGCAGGATGAATTTGGTTATTACACGCCAGACACAAACGGCAGTCTGCATTATTTCTCTCTTAAAAATCTTATACCAAAACCACAGAACCAATTTGCTGATATATGGGATATTGTACCTTTTGGAGAATCAATTTTTTTTAGAGCAACTGACCGCATTTTTGAATTAAAGAATAACGCCATCCGGGTATTTCCTACAGGGTCAGAATGGCGGTTTATAACACAGGTAGGATCAAAACTTATAGCACAAGATAAAACGAAAGGCCTTCTTCAGTACAAAAACAATGGCTGGTACCCTTTTGGAAGCAAAAAACCTTTCGATAACTTATTAATATCCGGTATTATTGAACTTGGTAACGATAGTCTTTTAATAAGTACTTTAAAAAATGGGTTATTTGTTTTAAGTAACGGCTCAATAACCCCCCAAAAAACAGATGCAGATCTGGAATTGATCAACAGCCACGCTTACGCACTTGCAGAAATAAACAAAACAGAATTTGTTGCAGGCACTACTTCAGAAGGGTGTTTGATAATGAATTTTGAAGGGAAAATTGTACAAAAAATCACTCATGCAGAAGGCTTGCAAAATAATAATGTACTCTGCTTATTTCTTGACAATAATAATAACTTATGGGTAGGACTAAACAATGGCATTAGTTTTATCGCTTACAATTCTGCCATTAAATATATCAGGCCAAATAAAACCAATGATCTTTCAGGGTACTCTACCATAATATTTAATAATAGGCTTTATATTGCCACTTCCGATGGTACACATATGGTACCACTTTCTGATCAAAATAAAGACCTGAGTTTTTCCAAGGGTGATTTTATCCAAATAAAAAATAGTAGCGGACAAGTTTGGCACATTGATGAAGTAAACCAGCAATTGTTGATGGGGTATAATGACGGTGTATATGTTATACATGATAATGAAGCATTCCCTATTACACAAGGTACCGGCGCCTGGTTGTTTGCACCAACATCAGCAATTTTTCCTTCAAAGACCATTTTAGCGGGCACTTATATTGGTTTAGAAATGTTGGGCTTTTCTCAAAATAAATTTATTGATATTGGAAAAATAGAAGGCGTTAATGAATCATTTCGGTTTTTAGCAATAGATAATAATAATGATATCTGGTCTTCTCATCCATACCGTGGAGTCTACAAATTGAAATTATCGCCTGATCAAAAAAAATGCACCGCAGAATTGTTAACAGCTAAAGATGGCTTACCCACTTCCCTTGGTAATTACGTATTTAAAATAAAAAATAGGGTGGTTTTTGCTACAGAACAAGGTGTTTACGAATATGATGCCACATCAAAAAAGTTTATTCCATCTGCATTTTTAACCCCAATTTTTGGTACCATGGAAATCAGGTACCTCAATGAAGATGCAGATGGTAATATCTGGTTTTGTAGCGGTAAACAAGTTGGTGTAGTAAGTTTTAATAAATTAAATAACGGTAAACCATTTACCATTACTTATTTTCCTGAACTCACCGGACAAATATTGACAGGTTCAGAAAATATCTATCCATTTAATAAAGAAAATATTTTTATCGGTTCTGAAAAAGGCGTTATACACCTTAATTATGAAAAGTATCCCGCTGTTAAATCCAAATTAAGCGTTCTGTTAGACCAGGTAAATGCCATTGGCAATTCTGATAGTCTCATTTTTGGAGGACATTTTAAAGAAGAGGAGGGATCATTCTTATATAAACAAAATAAAAAAGATATTTTAAAACTCGACAACAGTTATAATTCTTTTCACTTTGAATATAGTTCGCCGGCATATGGATTACAAAACAATATTGAATACAGTTATCAACTGGTAGGATATGATGAAAAATGGTCGCCATGGTCTACAAAAACTGAAAAAGATTATACCAATCTTCCTGCAGGGACATATGTTTTCAATATAAAAGCACATGACAACCTGGGTCATGAATCTGAAATGGTATCTTATAGTTTTGTAGTAAATCCGGCACGGTATGATACTGTATGGGCAAAATTTTTTTACATCCTGTTAATTATATTACTCATGTATTTTTTATACAAATGGCAAAAAAGAAAATTTTATCTGCAACAGTTTAAATTTGAAGAAGAGCAGAAAAGGCTTAAGTATATCCACCAATTAGAAGTTGAAAAAAATGAGAAAGAAATCATTGAACTTCAAAATGAAAAATTAGCCAATGAAGTAATTTATAAAAATAAAGAACTCGCAGATGTAAGTATGCACCTGGTTGAAAGGAGTGACGCCCTGGTAAAAGTAAAAGATGAGTTACAAAAGCTATATACAAAAACAGGAGGAAACCATGATGTAAAAAAAGCCATTCAGCTTTTAAATGATGTAGAAAAGAATAATTCCAATTGGGAGAAGTTCGCAACACATTTCGATGAAATAAATAATGGCTTTTTAAACAAAATAAAGTCGAAATTCCCCGGGTTAACCAATACAGATTTAAAAGTATGTGCCTATTTGCAATTAAAGCTTTCTTCTAAAGAAATTGCACAGCTAATGAATATTTCTGTACGGGGAGTAGAAATCAGCCGGTATCGCCTTAGAAAAAAACTACAACTACCTACTGAGCAAACATTAAATGATTTTTTAAACCAGAGTTCGGTTTAATCCGCTATTAATTTTGGTTGATTTATTAGGGCAATTAGCGTAGGGTTAGTTTCTTCAATATCTTTTTTTGAGTAAGATAATTTAGTGTTTATTTTTACCTGCCAGATAAAACATATCAGAGCTCTGCCAGAGAGCAACAACAATATTATCTGCAAATGCAATTTTATTTTCAGCAGCATTTTTAAAAACACTACATGAAGCAAGGCCTGTTGTAATTAATACAATATAGATTAAACACATAGAGTATAAATTTTTAAGTTGCTGTCATACTCTCCGGTACATTCCATTCACTCTTTCAGGCAGGGTTTCTTCTGAAGATACCCTGCTTATCAATTATACGCAAGTTTAATGTCTACCGGTATCTTCAATCCTAAAGCCTCGGTATAACCATTATTACTCAAACAATTCTCAAACCGGCAGTTATTTAAAAATTCATTTAATGCTTTCTT
>JADGPX010000276.1 GCA_017882215.1 Chitinophagaceae bacterium
TTGGCGGCAAATGGATTTCCATGCTGGGCATACCACCGTTTACATTAATATTTATGCCATTGATGTTCATCACAATGTTGATCCATCGTAAACAGGTTGTAAGAAGAAAAAGGAAACTTAATAAAAACGTAAATGAAAAATGGACAGGAAGCTGGTTTTAAAATTTTCTAATTAAAAAACAATACTTTATAAACCTGCACGAATAAAATTTTCTGCAGGTTTTTTTTTGCCTGCAAATACAGGGCTGATGATAGATTAAGTATCTTTCAGAATATTATAATTATTGAAATATATAGTACAAATGTTTTTGTATTATTTGTTGTAAAAAACTATTTAAATTTATTCATAAGAATATTCGGTTCTATATTTCTTCCTGATCGTTTCTTTTTAAAATTCATTGTTCTCATCATAATAAATATTGTAAACATGCAAAAGAAAAAACAGCCATCATCACGAAGAAAATTTCTTAAAGAAATTACCGGCACAGCCCTTGCTCTCGGAGCAGGATCATTGGCATCTTTAGCCGCAGAAGAAAAAATTGAAGAGCGCATTATTCAATACCAAAAACATATTTCTTCAAATGACAAGATTAATGTAGCAGTAATAGGTATGGGAATTATGGGAAATAACAATGTCAACACAGCTTTAAAAGTTCCTGGTGTACAATTGGTGGCTGCATGCGATCTCTATTCCGGTAGACTTGAACGGGCAAAGGAATTACATGGCAATGATCTTTTTGTAACCAATGATTACCGGAAAATTTTAGACCGGAAAGATATAGATGCTGTAATAATTGCCACCAGCGATCAATGGCATGCACGTATTACCAAAGAAGCACTGCAAAAAGGAAAACATGTGTATTGTGAAAAACCAATGGTACATTTTATAAATGAAGGCTTAGGCGTTATAGCAGCACAAAAGGTAAGCAACAAAATCATGCAGGTAGGAAGCCAACGTGTAAGTAGCCTTGTTTATGCAAAAGCACATGAGCTGTATAAGTCAGGAGAAATTGGCAAGCTCAATATGGTAAATGCCATATACGACAGGCAGGATGCGCTGGGTGCCTGGGAATATACAATGCCTCCTGATGCATCGCCTGAAACTGTTGACTGGGACAGGTATATAGCCGGCATGTCCAAAATCCCTTATGATCCTAAAAAGTTTTTCTGGTGGCGAAACTATCGTGAATTTGGTACTGGTGTGGCAGGCGATCTGTTTGTTCACCTTCTTTCAGGTACTCATGTTATCACAGACTCCAAAGGCCCTAATGCAATATTTGCTTCCGGGCAATTGTGTTATTGGAAAGATGGCCGTAATGTGCCTGATGTTATGACGGGCATCATGCAATATCCTGAAACACCGGAACATTCGCCTTTTCAATTAACGCTCCAGGTAAATTTTGTGAGTGGTACCGGTGGTTCAGAAATGATACAGTTTGTAGGAGATGAAGGGACTATAAATATTGGAGGGGAAGGATTAACTGTGCATCACAGCATAATGCCCAAAGCTCCCGGCATTGGAGGCTGGGATGCATTGGAGACTTATCCGAAAGCTATGCAGGAAACATTGGTTCAACAGTATAACAAAAAATACAGTCCGGAACAACAAAATAGAATTATAAAGCCTGATATAGTTTACAAACAACCGAAAGACTTCGATGAGCACCTGGAGCACCACACTAATTTTTTTGATAGTGTAAGAACAGGTAAACCGGTAGTGGAAGATGCGGTGTTTGGATTTAGGGCTGCTGCTCCCTGCCTTGCTTGTAATGAAAGTTATTTTAAGAAGAAAATAATTTACTGGGATCCTGAGCAAATGAAAGTAAAAGAAAGCTAATGATATGCAGGCGGCTACAACTTGCCTGGTACAATATGCATAACCCTTGTTTTGCTGAAATAATAAATTCAAATGGATAATATAAAAATCGCCACAGCCCAGTTTGAACATAGAAGCGGGGATAAAAATTATAATTTAAAAATAATTAAAACCCTTTGCGAAAAGGCTGTTCAGCAGGGAGCTTCGATTGTAACTTTTCATGAATGCTCAATAACAGGTTATGCATTTGCACGGCATCTTTCAAAAGAACAATTGCTGGAAATAGCAGAATATATTCCGGATGGAGAAAGTATAACAAGACTTACAGAAATAGCAGCCAAATATAATATTGCAGTTTTAGCTGGCCTGTTTGAAAAAGACAAAGAAGATAAAATATACAAAGCGTATGTATGTGTTGACAGGAGCGGGTGCATTGCAAAGCACCGGAAATTACATCCCTTCATTCATCCCTGTATTACTCCCGGTAATGCATATACGATATTTGAATTGTGCGGATGGAAATGCGGCATCCTCATTTGCTATGATAACAATATTATTGAAAATGTGAGAGCAACAAACCTGTTGGGTGCCGACATTATTTTTATGCCGCATGTAACTATGTGTACGCCATCTCCACGCCCGGGCGCAGGTTTCGTTGATCCTGCTCTATGGAAGAATAAAGAGAATGATCCCACATCTTTACGGTTGGAATTCGATGGCCTGAAGGGGCGTGAATGGTTGATGAAATGGCTGCCTTCAAGGGCGTATGATAATGCATTGTATGCCGTATTTTCTAATGCCATTGGAATGGATGATGATCAGCTTAAGAACGGCTGTTCCATGATCATAGACCCATTTGGCGATGTTATAGCAGAATGCAGAACACTTGGAAATGATGTGGTAACCGCAGCTTTTGATAAAACCAAATTGATCAATGCCGGAGGATACAGGTATAGAAAAGCAAGAAGGCCGGAATTATATGCAAAGATCATAGGTAAGCCACATGAAGCGGAACAAAAAATTGCATGGCTGAATACTGTGGACGATCAGGCATTTAATTAATATATTTATGATAACATTCAATAACACTTTTCAATTAATATTTTTATTTCTCAACATTAAAATCTACAAAATATGCAATTATCAAGAAGAAAATTTCTCGTGAACGGTTCTCTCTCAATTGCAGGAACTATGTTTTTATCCAATAATATTTTTGCAAATAAAAAAGCTATGCGCACTACATTAGGTATACAATTATATTCCGTGCGTGATGATATGAAAACAGACCCTCTTGGTACGTTGAAGCAATTAGCTGCAATGGGATACAAAAATGTCGAACATGCAAATTATGTTGACAGGAAATTTTATGGATATACTGCTCTTGAATTTAAAAAAGTTTTGAGCGACTTGAGTCTGAAAATGCCCAGCGGCCACACAGTAATGTCTGACAAGCATTGGGATAAAGCGACCAAAGATTTTACTGATGTATGGAAGCAAACGGTGGAAGATGCTGCAACGGTTGGACAGCATTATGTAATAAGCCCATGGCTTGATGAGAGCCTTCGAAAAAATTATGACGACCTTATTAGCTTTCTCGATGTATTCAATAAATCAGGTGAGCTATGTAAAAAATCGGGGTTAAAATTTGGATACCATAATCATGATTTCGAATTTAAATATTCACTGAATGATAAGAAGATATATGATATTATATTGGAGAAAACTGATCCCGCGTTAGTGGCGCAGCAAATTGATATTGGAAACATGTATGGAGCAGGAGGCAGGGCATTGGAGATCCTAAAAAAACATCCTGGCAGATTTGAAAGCATGCATGTAAAAGATGAGATCAAAGCGGCGAATAAAGGCGAGATGAATGAT
>JADGPX010000277.1 GCA_017882215.1 Chitinophagaceae bacterium
TGCAAATTATTAATGATCCGGCTTTCCGTTTTTGCATCCACGGCACTCAGGCAATCATCAAAGATCACTATTTCATGTTCTTTCATTAATGCTGTTGCGATAGAGATACGTTGCTTTTGCCCGCCGCTAAGCGTAACTCCCCTCTCTCCTATTATTGTTTTATATTTTTGTGGAAATTGCTCAATCTCATTTTGGATCACAGCATTCGCTGCAGCTTCTTTTATCATTTCCTCCGTAACATTTTTAACTGCAAAGCTTATATTATTTTCTACCGTGTCACTAAACAAAAAAACATCCTGCGGTGCATAGCTCACCTGAGAACGTAACGAATGGAAATCTATTTTTTTTATTGATGTATCATCATACAAAATATCGCCATGCTGTGGATCATACATTCTCAAAAGAAGCTGGGCGACAGTTGATTTTCCGGAACCTGTTTTACCAACAATTGCTATTTTTTCGCCTCTATTTATTTTTAGGTCAAAGCTTTTTATTGCATGAATGCCAGTATGCGGATAAGTAAAATCAACATTTTTAAATTCTATTTTTCCTTTTAAAATTATTTGCCGGGTATTCTTACTGTTTTGTATAGTTGATCTTGTATAAAGAAATTCATTTATCCTGCGCTGCGATGTTGCTGCTCTTTGTATCATACTTGCGGTCCATCCTATTGCACTTACCGGAAAAGTAAGCAGGAGAATATACATCACAAATTCGCCAATAACACCAATGCTTATTTGCCCATTAATAACATAAAAACCTCCTATCAAAATTGTAATTAAAGTACTAAGCCCGATCAACAATGAAATAGATGGGAAATAAATAGCCTCAGTTTTTGCAAGTGATATAGCATTTCTTCTATAATCTTCACTGTTCTTATCAAAAAAACCAAGCATTGCTTTTTCCTGTACAAAAGATTTTATTACTCTTATTCCCGAATAAGATTCCTGTGCATTTGTTGTAAGATCAGAAAGCAGAGATTGTATCCTGTCACTCTTTCTATTGATGATGGTGTTCACATAATAAATGGTAAGCGCTAATATTGGCAATGGAGAA
Organism: Chitinophagaceae bacterium; assembly: GCA_017882215.1. Classification (GTDB taxonomy): domain Bacteria; phylum Bacteroidota; class Bacteroidia; order Chitinophagales; family Chitinophagaceae; genus Ginsengibacter. The sequence goes on from JADGPX010000277.1 coordinate 1,057, forward strand.
AGAACATATAAAGTAAGTTCCCTGTTTTCTTTTAGCATATAAAAAACTGAAAACCCGATGGTGGCAGCCAGATTAATTACATACATTAACGCCGGCCCGGAATACATTCTAACCCTGCTGACATCTTCTGAAATCCTACTCATCAGATCGCCTGTGCTGTGTGTTTTATAAAAGTTGGTATCTAATTTTTGATAATGATTAAATATTTCATTTTTTTGATCGTATTCAATGTGACGGCTCATCACAATAATTGTTTGCCGCATAAGAAACATAAAAAATCCGCTGATCAAAGCAAGCACTAAAAGTATGATACCGCAAACAAAAATTTTGCTCTTTAAAGATGAAGCTGCCAGGTTTTGTATAAATAATTTTTTTACCAGCGGATCGTAATTTACTGTAGTGTTTGAGGTTACAGTATTTTCTTTTTTTAAAGAATGTTCAACTGTATTAAGTACATATTTAGTAACCTGTGGAGAAAGAATACGGAAATAGTTAGAAAGAATAATGAAAATTATTCCCAACAAAAATAACCATCTATATTTCCAGAAGTATTTATTTAGAGCCGCCAGATGCTTCATTAATGCGAATTTACAGAATATTGCTCCTTACAATTTATAATGATGAAATAAGATTAAATTTATAGGTTTAGGTAAAATAAGCGCAAAGTATTTTACAGGGTTATCATAGCTCTGCCTTTCAGAGATGAAAGTAGCCTGTCTACCGGCAGGCAGGCGTACAGCTTTAGCCTAAAATAATTTGTTAGGGTCATTTTTAGTTCAGGTGATGTGCCCGCCCGGCTGAATGCCGTTCGGACGGGGCTAAAGCCGATAACTTTTATTATTCTTACCCCGACCTAAAAAGAACGGGGCTATTCATTTTGAGAACATCCTACCTAATCTTATAAATTTATATGAACTTCGCAACTAAAATTTAATCATAATGAAGAAATTTTATTTTATAATTGTGCTGATCTTAATTTTTTCCTGCAATTCAGATAAAACAGCCCCCACTTCAACGCAATCTTTGCAGTCATTATCACCAAAGTTATTGCCCGAATTAAGTACGGGTACAAAAACTGATTTTAAAAAAATAGAACATCTGCCTGCAGGCATCGAAAATATTTTTGGAAAAATGCCATCAAAAGAAAATGGATTTTATAAATTTTCTTTTCCAAGGCAGGATCTTACTGTTATGCTTGAAGGGGTAAAGATAGATCCGCGGTTTGCATTCACTACCTGGTTTGCATTTATGCCGCAGGATTCCGCCGGTACTTCCGGGATGTTAATGGGTGATGTCGTTTTATTAGAATCTGAATTTAAAAATGTTTTAAAAAAGCTTGACGAAAAAGGAATTGATATAGCTGCCATACACAATCATTTGCTTGGGGAGAAACCAAAAATTATGTATTTACATGTAATGTATATGGGCAACCCTATGGATCTGTTTGAAAGATTAAAGGAAGTGCTTTCGGTTACAGCTACTCCTCTAAAGGCAAATTTTTCTGATACTTCTCAAAACATGGATTGGGGAAAAACTGAAGAGGCATTAGGTTATAGCGGAAAGAAAGAGGGAAATATTTTAAAATTCAGTGTGCCGCGAAATGAAAGAATAAAAGATGGAGGTGTAGAGATACCAGAAAATTTTGGAGTGAACAGCGTTATTAATTTTCAAAAAATTGGTGATAAGGCTGCCGTTACGGGGGATTTTGTATTAATACCGAGCGAAGTAAACACTGTACAAAAAATGCTGACAAAAGGAAATATTATAGTAACCGCATTACATAGTCATATGCTGTTTGAGCAGCCGCGATTATTTTTTATGCATTTTTGGGCAGTAGATGATCCTGAAAAATTAGCGGTTGTTTTGCATGATGTTTTAAGAAGTACCAATCATGAAGGAAAGAAGTGAGGTGATGATAAATGCAATTTTGGACAGTTCGCTTTTTTAAAAGCGGACTTTTTAATTTTGAAAATGTTGTCTAATGGCTTTCAGAAGAAAACGCAAAAGACACCTAAACCTGAAATTGAAAAAGCACTTAAAATAATGGAGGAATACTTCAATGAAAAAACAAAGAGAAAATAAAGACATCAAGACACTTGATGAAATTCTTGATAACAAATACGGAAAGAAGGGAAATCCTAAACGTGAAAAGTGGGAACAGGAATTTGAGGCATTTAAACTTGGAGTTTTGTTAGAAGAGGCAAGAATTAAGCTCAATATGACACAAGAGGAGCTTGCGGAAAAATGTGGAACTAATAAAGCGTATATCTCAAGGATTGAAAATAATGCTTCTGATATCAGACTTTCTACATTAATGCGTATTATTCAACAAGGACTTGGTGGACACCTTAAATTGACACTACAGGTTTAATGTTAAAAAGCCTGTACTGCACAGCCGGCGATTTTTTAAAAACTTCCCCGTTCTTCAGGCCCATTGGCATGAAGAACGGGGAAGGAAAAACTTTGACACAGTTTAATTTACACTCCTAATTAATCTTGTGTCTTTTACCATACCCATCTAATTGTTGGTAGACTATAAATTATATAATTGCTCTATGCACTTTTACAACATTAGTTTCTGCTTTATTCTCTTTATCCAGTTGCTCAAACACTGAA
>JADGPX010000278.1 GCA_017882215.1 Chitinophagaceae bacterium
GTCATAAATTAGCGCGCCGCGGATCAGTAGATCAAACATGGTGTGCCGTCTCACTTGCTGAACAGGTCCGAATGCGTCCCCGTTCGTTCGAAGATCAGTCGTCGCTCTTCGGCCTTATAGATGAGTATCCAGTCGGACTCGATATGACAGTCGCGGCGTCCAATGAAGTTCCCGATAAGACGGTGATCGCGATGGATGGGATCGAGCGGCTGGCCGGCAAGAAGGGAGCGAACAATGATCTTGAATTTCTCCAGATTCTTGCCGCGACGCTTTGCCAGTTTCAGATCCTTCTCAAACTGCCTCGTGTAAACAGGGGTGTACATCAGATGCCCAGTTTGCTGAACAGGTCATCTGCATTCTCGCAGACAATCAAATCACGTCCCGCGTCGGTTGCCGCAAGCGTGCGGAGGGTCTCCGGGTTTGGAATAACCACGTCAAAAGGCAGGCCGTCGCGAAGTTCCACCTGCCTATAGAAAATCGTGATCGCTTGCGTGGCGTTCAGCCCCAAACGGTGAAACACTGTCTCGGCACGGCTCTTCAGTTTCGGTTCTAGTCGCGCGCGAACGGTAGTTGTTTTGCTCATGACATCATCTCCACTTCACGGAGCTACTGTAGCACAAATGGGAAATATTGCATTTCGCAGCGGAAAAAAATTAGAATGGGATGCCACAAAGGAACAGTTTACTGATGAAGCAATAAATAAGGAGTACATGATGAAGGAATATCACAATGGTTATAAATTACCTAAGGTGTGATCCCATGATACAGGGTTGCCAACCTTTTAAAAGGTTGGCAACCCTTGCATACAATATTCGTTTAGCCTTAACAGTTATATAATTCTTTTTATAATAGAATTAAAGCCCTTCCAACTTCGTTTCCCCCTTTTGCAAAACATGCTCCTTCCCTTTCCATACAAAAACACCGGAAATATTTCCAGGAATAGAAATAGTCGCATTTAATTTTCCCTGTTGGTTAAGTCTATAATCAACTTTAATTTCTCCTTTTGGATGTGGCATTGTCCCTGAAACTTTTTTAAGTGAACCAAGGTGTGGTTCTATTTTTATTTTATTAAAGCCCGGTGCATCAGAATCAATCCCTAAAACTGTTCTAAAGAATTCAATATTAGGGCTGGCTCCCCAAGCATGGCAATCAGAGCGTGCAACATTTATATCACTTATCTCTGCCCATGTTGTAAGGCCGTTAGCGAGATTATCTTTCCATATTTGCAAACGATCTAAATATAGATTTCCAAATCCTGTTTGCCGTAAAGCCTGGTTTACGTAATACTGAAAATAAATAGTAGCCTGCGTTAAAGAGGTATCTGAAATAATTTTATTTGCTAATTGTGCTGCTTGTTCTCCTTTTATCACGTTGGTTAAAATAGCAAGTGTGTTCGTGTGCTGCGAAAAATATTCTTTCTCTTTCGTATCAGCAAATAACTGCCTTTTGCTATCCCAATATTTTGTTTTAATAGTTTGTGTAAGCATTGCCGCTCTTTTGCTATACTCGTTTGCAAAAGCCTTCATACCCAAACTATCTTCCAGCCTTGCTGCTATTTGATACGCCCACAGCAATTGAAGATCAAGTGCTGCAGAGCTTCCATCTTCACCAAAAGGTGGCATACCACTTTGCCATCCTTTGCCTTCGGCCCAATCAGTGAATTCCCAATAAGGTGCATTTTTTAAACTCCCATCGGGCTGCTGGTATTTACTAAAGAATTGCAACACCTGCCTTTCACCCGGTAAAAATTGTTTTACAAACGCGGGATCGTTTCTATACATCCAATAATCATTCAACATGCCAATCCACCACAAAGAAAAAGTAGGTATTTCCTGTGCATTGGCCGTTGGGTAACGGCTTAGCGTTATTCCTTCAGCCATTCTTGAATAATCCAATTGTGTAATGGCATTTCGCATTAACCTGTCATCGCCGGTATTGTATAAAGACACCATTGCCTGTATTCGTGTGTCACCTACATATTGTAATTGTTCGTAGTAAGGACAATCCATATAAGTTTCCATTGCACAAAGTCTTGCAGTGCGCCAACCTGTTTCAAATATTTTTTCAAGTTCTTTATCATCAGTAGAAAATTTTGCCTTCATCACAAAAGGATAGCCGGTAAAAATGCCGTAGAGATCATTAATGGTTAATTCTTCATTGCCTGTTTTTATTTCTACCTGCATGTAGCGATAGGTACGCCAGGCTAATGAAGTAAATGTTTCCCCGTCACTTCCATCTGCAATTAATTCATCTTTTACGCCCACAAATTTTTTCCCTTTTATTTCATTACGGTTACCCTTTTTATTCTGCTCTTTCCAGTTTTTACTGCTCCCTTCATCTATGTACAAAGCTTCTGCATAGCCTAAAGAAATATGTGCATCTTTTCCTTTGCTGAATTGTAAAACAGGATATGCATTGGTAAGAAAACCATTGTCTAATAAAATAGTTACGCTGGCATTTGCCGGTATGGTAAAAGATGTTTTACCAGTAGGAAATGAAGCAGGCAAATTGATGCCGGTCACAGAGCGGACTGTTTGTAAACGCTGGGGTGTTAATTCAACCTGTGGAATACTTCTTGGTATTAACATCCAGCTCAGATCAGATTGTAAAACCCCTTTGGGCAAGCCACTCACAATTTGCTTTGCCTGCGTCCAACCGGTATCGTTATAGTTACTGTTTTCCCAGTTGGCAGGATATTTTGCATAATCTATTTTCTCTCCCGGCCCTGCAACATAATAAGAGTAAATCAGATCTGGTTGCAAAGGACTGTAACTGCTATCTCTTATACACTTCCACGAGGTATTGCTGTTTGCAATTTTTTCTTTATCCGTATTTCCCTGTAAAATAAAACCTGTACCGAACGATATCTGGTGCTCCGGTTTGTAGTCACCATAATTCCAAACTACAGCAGCAATAACATTGTTTCCTGCCTGTAAATATTTTGCTATATCAACGGTTTCATAATTCCAATGAAACAGATCAGCACGGGCAGGCCCTAAAGAAACCATCATACCATTTACATACAACTTATACCTGTTATCTGCTGAAACATGTACAATAAAAGAATCCGGTTTATTATCAATTGAAAATGTTTTACGAAAATGATACACACCATAATCTTTTGGTGATAATCCGGCAGCCGTTATCCAATATGCATCCCATCTTTTAGTAAGAATATTTTGCGATATGGATTGTGTAATAGCCTGTAATGAATAAATAATCAGCAGGCTAAGAAGAAAATATTTTTTCATAATCATCAGTATTTTACTACTGTGAATTTAAGCGAAAAAAAATTTCATTATAGAAGTAAAGAGAGTTCCCGGGATAATCCATATCATTTCCTATCAACAATATTATGATCAGTATTTAAGAAGCATATCTTTGTACAAAGTATATTTTATGATCAATTCATATGACATGCTTGTGTTCCAGGAATTAACAACGTGGCAAAAGAAAATGCTGCGAAGTCCTTCCCTATTGAATAAATTTTCTAAAAAAATGCAAACAAAGTTCAATAGCTGGATACCTGAAAAAGTGCATCGTGCAATTACAGTTACCATAAAACAAATGGTACGTAGTATTTTATTTGGCGCAAAGATTATGGAGAATGTCCTGAGTTACAAACTCAGGACAGCAATACTTTTATTATTGTAAAATACTAAGGATAGCTGG
>JADGPX010000061.1 GCA_017882215.1 Chitinophagaceae bacterium
GTTTTGATTTATAAAATCTGGTTAAAAATAATAAAGAAAATCTGCATCCCGCATTATTGGCATATTTTACAATCAAAATACACATTGTTTATTTTTCGGTATAAATCCAATTTTAAAATGTTTCGCCTTTTCTCTAAAATTTTTTCCGGAATTACTTTGTTGATCGCTATCTCTTCTGCAGCAAATGCGCAATTTTTTTATAAAGACATCTGGACGATCCAACAGCTAACAAAAGATTTCTCTATTTTAAAAAATGAAAATGTCAGGACAGTTGTAGTAAAAAGTTTTGAAGATGATGGTGAACCCAGCCAGGATTTTTTTTGCGAAAGAAAAATTGACAGGGATTTTACAAAATCTGAAACAGTAACACGATCAATTATTACCCAGCAATCTTTATTAGTTAGTTATTACAACGAACGTGGATGGTTAATTAAAACAGTTGACAGCACACAAACTTCTTTATCAAGAGTTGAATATACATATGATAACAAAGGGCACATTATAATGGTAACCAATTTTACCAAAGCGAATGATGAGAATGGCGGCATTACTGAAACCCATCAATACATTTATAATGCAACCGGCAAGCCTGAGAAAATGATAAGAAGAAAAAACAATGCTGACGTATCAACAATAAATTTTACAATAGACGATAAAGGAAATGTTATTGACGAAGAAGAAATTACACGGGGTGTAAAAGGAAGAAAATATTTTTATTATTATGATGATAAAAATCATCTTACGGATGTGGTGCATTACAATGAAAGAGCTAAGCGTTTACTGCCGGATTATATGTATGAATACAACCAATCAGGGCAAATAAAACAAATGATCTCCACAGAAGATAACATCAGTAACTACTTCACCTGGAAATATACTTATAACGATCAGAGATTGCGTGAAAGTGAAAAATGTTATTCAAAAGAAAAAAGGCTTTTAGGAAGCATTCAATATGAATACAAATAGCTATGTTAAAATAGCTGAAAGATATCCACGAAGAAAATAAGGGAAGCAACCATTACGGTTAGCCACATTGCAATTCTTAATGAAAGTAAGCGCTGCTTAAAACTTTTAGCTGCCAATATCATCGATGTAAGGCAACAGGCCATGGAGAAATAAATTATCACTTTGTAACTGCTCATGAAGGAAGGAAAATGATCAGTAAATTCTGAAATTAATTGTGCCGGAGTTAGATCCTGTTTATAAACATTTATCCATAAAACAAAAATGTATAATGCAGGCAGCAGGAAAACGATCGCTAAAATTGCGGTTATCTTTTTAGGAACTTTATGAGTTGATGACATGAGTATTATTTACTCTCTAAATGTAATCAACTTCTGTAACAGTAACGGTCAAAAAAAAATATACTTTCGTTATTGTTACTTTCTAAACTATTTCGTGTGACTAATAAACCAACAGTTCTGATCGTAGAAGATAATTTGGATCTTGCTGAAGCTACAAGACATTTTCTGGAAATAAAAAGATTTAAGGTTTTAATCTCCGATGGAAAAAATATACAGCAACTCTTAGAAGAACATAAGCCTGATATTATAATTCTTGATATTTTTTTAGGCGCTTTGGATGGAAGAGAAATATGCAGGGAATTAAAACAAAACGAACAAACTAAAACAATCCCGGTAATTATGCTCTCTGCACATGACAAGCTTTCAAAAGCCTATGATGATAATTGTGCCGATGGATATATAATGAAGCCTTTTGCCTTGGCAGAATTGCTTGAGGAAATACAATTACTAATTAAAATGCCTGAGTAAATTTTATTTAATATTTTCAGTAAAACTTAAAATATTATAGACTTAAAGAAAAATTAAGAGCCGTTTCCTGTTCGTGTAAATTAGCCAACATCTTCTTCATCTGCGCAACTTCTTTTCTTCCCTGCAGATCAAGATAGTTGAGGGATTCCATTTTTTTGATCCGGGATTCTATAGCATGCATTTTTATTTTTACCAGGTAAATGCTCAACGGAAGGATAAGGTTTTTTAGCATGTTAGGATTTTAAGTTGTTTCCAAAAATTATAGGTTTCAACCTTTTTGATAACGTGTAAGTGTGGTAAATATTGCGGGGAAGAATAGGTTTGTTATAAAATTGGTTTTCAATCTATTTTACCATTACCGGTTTTAGCGGGATTGCCATAAAATATTTTCAGGTGTTGATGACTTTGCTTTGCAGCTCAACTCTTTTATCACGCCTCGCTTTTAATATAACTCTAAGCATCTGCAATATCACTGCAAGCAATATCAAACCCAAACCATAATAAAGTTCAGAACCTGCCTGCCGGCAGCAGGCGTACAAGAGTGCAACGCAACGAAGATGATAGTAGCAACAAAGTCCGGTTCATAACACTCTCTTTTATCCTGCAAAAAAGAGAACAAGTAATTGTGCCAATAATATTCTCGAAATAATTACCATTGGATATACAGTAGCATAAGCCTGATTGGGAATATCGGACTTGAAATAGGATGAACTGAATGCCAGTGCAGCAGGATCGGTATAAGTTCCGGCCATTAATCCTACCAGTTGCAGGTAATTAATCTTGAAAAAGATACGGCCTACAATTACCATTATCAACAACGGCATTACTGTAATTAATGCGCCATAACCTATCCACGACCAACCATTGTATTTTAAGAATGTTTCGTAAAAAGTGCCACCGGCTTTAATACCAACTGTTGCAAAAAACAAACAAATGCCAAAGTCTTTCATAAATAACATGGCACTTTGGTTTAAGAAAGAATGAATAGTACCCAAGCCACCATAACGGCTAATGATCAAAGCCACTAACAGCGGACCTGCAGCCATACCCAATTTTACAGGAGCAGATAAACCCGGAATTAAAAGAGGAACAGAGCCTACAATAATACCTAAGATTATACCCAGGAAAATAGAAAACAGCTCCGGTTCCTGCAAACGTTTTTCGGAATTACCAACTACTTTGGCAACATTATCTAATGCCGCCGGACTGCCTACCACTCTTATTCTATCTCCAAAATGTAATACCAAACTTGGCTTGGCCAACAACTCCATTCCTGAACGAAAAACCCTGGTAATACGTACATCGTAATTACTTTCCAAATTCAACTGTGCCAACGATCTTTGCACTGCAGTATTTCTCGATACCAATAAAGATTTGGTAATCATATTTTCCTGCGATTCAATAAAAGAATCGGTTGATTCTCTTCCTAACAATTTTATTGCTGTTTCTACATCTTTAGGTAAACCAACCAACATCAATACATCCCTTTCCTGAATAATTGTATCGGCTGTAGAAGCAATAACAACAGTAGAACCGCTATGTTTTAATCGGGATACAATAATACCTTCTCCTGCTACCGCTTTCACTAAATCAGAAATGGTATTTCCAATAAAACGTGAATGTATTACCCTGCATTTTTTCATCTCCGGTGAAGGATATTTTATCAGGATGCTTTGTTCAAAACGTTTTGTTTCATCGGTAATGTTTATTCTAAAAATGGCTTTAGCTATCAACATCATTAAAATTGCTCCTAATACACCAAAAGGATAAGATAAGGCATAACCATTAGCAGGATCGTTAAAAACAGTAGTTGAATATTTGCTCACATCGTTTAAAGCAGCTTTGGCAGCACCCAAGCCTGGTGTATTGGTTACAGCGCCAGACATGATACCTACTAAATTGTCAATTGTATTAGGTGTGGTTTTCAGCAAAACAATGGTTATTACTCCACCCATTAACACTGTGCCTACAGCAAGGCCGTTAAATATTACGCCATCTTTTTTGAAAGATGAAAAAAACGATGGGCCAACCTGCATACCTACTGCATAAACAAACAAAATTAGGCCCGCATCCCGCAACCACTCTAATGTTTCTTTGTGCAAATGATAACCAAAATGGCCCATTAATATTCCAGAAAACATCACACCGGATATACCGAGTGATACTTTCATAATTTTTATTTTGCCTATTGCAATGCCCAATGCCATCACAATAAACACTTCAATAATCGATTGTGCAGGCGTAACGTTTGCCTCTGCTACAGGTTTTAATAAATCTATTAACCAGTCGAACATAACTATTTTTTATTTTTCGCCATTGTTGATGTTTTCACCAACAATCTGGTTTATTTAATGAAACGGAATTATAATTTAAAGACTCTATCATTCTGTAATTCTTCTATCACCCCTCGCCTTCCACACCACTCTTAGCATTTGCAATATCACTGCCAGCAATATCAAACCCAAACCATAATAAAAACCGGCGCTTAAATATTTGTTCTCTTTAAAAATTATAAAAGCCAGGATTATACCGTAAACCGGTTCAAGATTATAAGCAAGGTTTGCCGTAAATGGTGATACCTTTTTTAAAGCATTTAATGAAAGAATAAATGCAAACACTGTGCAAAGCCACGACAGCACTAAAAGCCAAAGCCAGTCGCTGATTGTGGGAAAATAATATTCTGCCGGGAACATTTTTAAATACAATGGCATAATAAAAGTAAGAGCGATAACTCCGCCGCACATTTCATACAGTGTAACCGTTTTAGGAGAAAATTCTTTTAATAAATTTTTATTAAGAATAGGAAATAAACTTGCAAGCATTGCTGAAATAATTCCAAATAAAATTCCTAATTTATATTGGGGATAAAAATCAAAAATTAAATAAATACCTGCAATGGCAAGCATGCCCAGGAAAACTTCTGTAATATCGATCCTTCTTTTCATAATTAGTGGATCTAAAAAAGCTGTAAAAAATCCGATAGCAGAAAGACAGGTAAGTGAAACCGAAACGTTGGAATATTTTATACTTCCATAAAATGTTAGCCAATGCAATGCTACAATAGCGCCTACGCTAAAAATTTTAAAAATATTTTTTAATGATAATCTCTGCAGTTCCTTTTTAAAGTATAAAAGCGCCATCAACGTAACTGCTGTTATCAGCATTCTATACCAAACTAACATGCCTTCATGCAGAGTTATCAGTTTCCCTAATATCGCAGTAAATCCTGCTAAAAAAACAGCAACATGTAATTGGATAAATGCCTTTTTCATGAAGGCGCAAAAGTAACTATTGATTATTGATTATTACCTATTGCCTATTGCCAATTGTCTATTGACTATTGCCTATTGACTTTGACTATTAACAATCCTTTTTCAACAAAATAATTTAACGGGTGTATTTCTAAGCATCATAGTTTTATATTTGCTGCTCTTTTATCACAGGAATAATTCCGTGGAATTATTTCTTCCGCAAAAAAGCGGGATTGTTCAACTAAGCTCCGCAAATGCGGAGCAAGTTTCACGAATAAAACCAAACTATGAGCTTTAAAAAGATCAACAACATTACTGGCTGGACGGTTTTCCTTATTGCATCCACTGTTTATTTAATGACCATGGAAGCAACAGGCAGTTTTTGGGATTGCGGAGAATTTGTTTCCAGTTGTTTTAAATTACAAATTCCTCATCCTCCCGGCGCACCCTTGTTTGTATTGCTTGGCAGGTTATTCACTATTCCTCTTGATGCACATCATGCAGCGCTTGGCGTTAATACAATGAGCGCTTTAGCCAGCGGTTTCACCATTTTATTTTTATTCTGGAGCATTACTCACTTTGCGAGAAAAATAGTACAACGAAACACAGTAACATTAACCAACAACCAGGTATTCGGAATTATGGCAGCAGGGGTTGTAGGTGCATTAGGCTATTGCTTTTCTGACTCATTTTGGTACAGCGCAGTTGAGGGTGAGGTGTATGCGTTATCAGCTTTTTTTACAGCAGTTGTATTCTGGTCAATATTAAAATGGGAGAATGAAATAACTGAAGAACAAAAAAATGGTATTAAAGGAAATTTTACAAGAGCAGATCGCTGGCTTATCCTTATATTTTATTTAATGGGATTGGCAGTTGGTGTGCACTTACTAAATTTATTAACCATTCCCGCAATGGTTATGATCTATTATTTTAAAAGATACAAAGTAACCAGGTGGGGTACCTTTTTTGCATTTGTTATAGGTTGTATCATTACAGGTGTGGTACAGATTGCTGTGTTACAATGGAGCATAAAACTTGCCGGAAACTTTGATATTTTATTTAAAAATAGTTTTGGCTTACCCTTCTTTAGCGGCTTTGCTTTCTTTTTTGTTTTGCTTGCTGTTGTTATCTATTTCGTTTTAAAATTAGCTAACAAAAAAAACTGGAACTTATTAAAATTAGGCATGTGGGGTTTAGCATTTATGATACTGGGTTTCTCAACTTATTTTACTACACTCATCCGTTCAAACGCAGACCCTGCAGTTGATATGTTTAATGTTGATAATCCTGTAAGTCTTGTTGGTTACTTAAGTCGTGAGCAATATGGCGATTGGCCTATTTTATACGGACAGGATTTTACAGCGGAGGTTACTGAACAAAAGCCTGTAGATACCTATGTAAAGGGAAACGATAAATATGAAAAGAAAGGAAGAAGATATGAAACCGATTATGCGCCTGAAGACAAACACGTTTTTCCAAGAATGTGGGATGCAAGTAACGACCAGGGGCATGCAGATTATTACCTTGGGTTTACTAATAATGTTACCAAAGATCCTAAAACCGGCGCCTATGAAGGCAAGCCAACCATGGGAGATAATATCAGTTATTTTTTACAATACCAGGTAAACTGGATGTTTTGGAGATATTTTATGTGGAACTATGCCGGTAAACAAAATGATCTTCAAGGGATTGATATTGGCAATGTAAGAGATGGCAACTGGTTAACAGGAATTTCTTTTTGGGATAATATAAGATTGGGCGACCAAAGCAAAATGCCTGATAGTATAAAACATAATAAATCTAATAACAAGCTGTTTTGTTTACCATTAATACTCGGAATACTTGGTCTTATTTATCAATATAAAAAAGATAAAAGAGACCTGCTTGTTGTTGGTTTGCTTTTCTTTTTTACAGGTTTTGCAATTGTAATTTATTTAAACCAGGCAGGCAACCAGCCACGCGAAAGAGATTATGCTTTTGCAGGCTCCACTTATGCGTTCGCATTCTGGATCGGTTTAGGTGTGCTGTATGTAAAAGAATTGTTCAACAAATTTATGGATAACAGGATGGCAGGCTATGTTGCTGCCGCTATATGTACATTAGCTGTTCCTGTATTAATGGCGAGCCAGGAATGGGATGATCATGATAGAAGCAAAAAAGTTTTGGCAAGAGATCTTGCAATTGATTATTTAGAAAGCTGTGCTCCCAATGCAGTACTTATTACATTTGGCGATAATGATACTTATCCTTTGTGGTATGCACAGGAAGTGGAAGGCGTACGCCGGGATATTCGTGTAATAAATTCCAGTTTGTTGGGAACAGATTGGTACATAAATCAATTGCGTTATAAGGTAAACCAGAGCGATCCTATAGATGTGCTTTGGACACCCGACCAGATATTAGGAAGCAAACGGGATGCGATTTATTTTTTTCCTGAATTGCCGGGAGCAACAGTTGATCAGACCAAACCAATGGATCTCTATTCGATGCTTAAGGATTATGCAGGAAGTGATGATCCCAATAAAATGTATTTACCACAGGGGCAGGAAGAATACCTTAACATCTATCCAACTAAAAATGTAAAGGTTCCTGTTGATGTTGATTTTGTTCGTAAGAACGGAACTGTAAATATTGATGATAGCGTAGTAAGCGAGCTTACATTCACCATTCCAAAAAATGTTATTGGTAAAAATGATGCTGCTATACTGAACATTATTGCCGCTAATAAATGGAAACGTCCTATTTATTTTACCTCGCCGTACGGTGAGTTAGGGTTTCAATCATATCTTAGAACAGATGGACTAACCTATCGTCTTGTTCCTTTAAAAAACAGTGATGTTAACCGCAATTGGGTGGTAGATAAAATGCTCAACAAATTTGTATTTGGTAATGCTGATAAGCATGGTGTTTATTATGATGAGGAAAACCGGAGGCATCTTAATACTATCAGGATGCAATATGCATTGGCAGCACTTAATTTAGCAGATAATGATAGAAAGGGGGATGCTAAAAAACTATTGGAGCGATGTGATAAAATGATGCTGCAGGAAAACTTTCCTTATGGAATGGTTTCCCGTGACCAAAGGCATAACGAGATATCAGGACAATTTCTTTTAGCTGCCTATAAATCCGGAGATACGCTTTTGGCTAATAAAGTTTATGCAAGCATTCGTAAAGATCTGGAACAGGAAATAGCTTATTTCAATGCACTTGATGAAGATAAACAGGGAGCCCTGGTTAATGACAACCAAAGAGCCATGCAGATATTACAGCAACTGCAGCAAATGGAGCAATACTTTACAACACCAAAGCCGGCTCTTAATCCTGAATCTCAAAAACCGGTTATCAATAATTTACCAAAGCCAATAGATACAAACAAGGCAGATGCAATAAATCCAAAAAAGAAATAAACGATCAATATATTTTAAATCCTGTTCTCAATTGGGAACAGGATTTTTTATTTAACAAACAATCCAAATCTGTAAGAATATATGTTTCGTAAATTTACACTCCGATAAATCTCAAATCAAAAATCTATAAATCAGAAATTGCTCTATGCCCAGTCATAATTTTTCAAAATACGATCCCAAACAAAATGGCAAATCTCCTTTTGAAAAATTGCTTGATGCATTTATGCAATTACTCACTTATACAAGCGGCGATGTTGCAGAAGCATTGAGCTGGCTTACAGAATTAGATAAAGAATATGATCTTACAAATGAAGAATATGGTATCGGTGATTTTATCGAAGACCTGAAAGACAAAGGATATATTGATGAGAATAAACAGAATGGTGAAATTAAGATAACACCTAAAACAGAACAGGGAATAAGGAAAAAAAGCCTTGAGGAAATTTTCGGTAAGCTCAAAAAAACAAAGCAAGGCAATCACAATACATTCAAGCCCGGTGGCGGCGATGAAATAAATCCTGAAACAAGACCATTTCAATTTGGTGATACATTAGAACAGATTGATTTTACTGCATCCATCCGCAATGCACAGATAAATCATGGCATTGATAGTTTTAAAATGCACGAAGATGATCTTGAAATAAGAGAGACAGATTTTAAAGCACAGACCTCTACAGTTTTGATGATCGATATTTCTCACTCCATGATTTTATATGGAGAAGACAGGATAACACCAGCAAAAAAAGTGGCTATGGCATTGAGTGAACTCATCACAACAAAATATCCTAAAGACACCTTGGATATTGTAGTATTTGGAAATGATGCATGGTCAATAGAAATAAAAGATCTTCCTTATCTGCAGGTTGGTCCTTATCACACAAACACTGTTGCAGGTCTGGAACTTGCTATGGATATTTTAAGAAGAAGAAAAAACCCCAACAAGCAAATTTTTATGATAACCGATGGCAAGCCCACCTGTTTAAAAGTTGGCAAGCGTTATTACAAAAATAGTTTTGGTGTTGATAGAAGAATTTTAAGCAGATGCATGAATCTTGCAGCGCAGTGCAAAAAAATAAAAATTCCTATTACTACATTTATGATAGCCAGCGATCCGTATCTGCAGCGCTTTGTAACAGAGTTTACCGAAACAAATAATGGTAAGGCATTCTTTGCATCGCTTGACAGGTTAGGCGCATTTATTTTTAAAGATTTTGAAAGCGGAAAGAGAAAGACAGTTTATTGATGTGCAAATGTGCAAATTACAGATGTGCAGTTTTACATTTTAAATTTTGAATTAGTTAATGGAAATACAAAAAATTAAAACATTAGGCGAATTAAAAAAAAGCGGATACGTTTCTAAAAGTATAAAAGAAGAGATTCGTGCAAACCTGATTAAAAAGATCAGCAAAAAAGAAGTTACTTTTCCCGGTATTTTAGGATACGAAGATTCTGTAATTCCTGATACAGAAAGAGCATTGCTATCACGACATAATATTTTGTTTTTAGGATTGCGTGGACAGGCAAAAACAAGAATGGCAAGGCAAATGACAGAGCTTCTGGATGAATACATTCCAGTTGTTGCAGGAAGTGAAGTAAATGATGATCCGTTTGCTCCGCTTAGCCGTTATGCAAAAAATTTATTGGAAGAAAAAGGAGATGAAACTCCCATCGAATGGCTGCATCGCAGCGAACGCTATGGAGAAAAATTAGCCACGCCTGATGTAAGTGTTGCAGATCTTATTGGTGATATTGATCCTATAAAAGCAGCCAATTTAAAATTAAATTATGCAGATGAAAGAGTGATACATTATGGAATTATTCCCAGATGCAACCGCAGTATTTTTGTAATAAATGAATTGCCCGATCTGCAGGCAAGGATACAGGTTTCTCTGTTTAATATTTTAGAAGAAGGTGATCTGCAGATAAGAGGTTTTAAATTAAGATTGCCGCTTGATATTTTATTTGTGTTTACTGCCAATCCGGAGGATTACACTAACAGAGGCGCCATCGTAACTCCTCTTAAAGACAGGATCGAAAGCCAGATATTAACGCACTATCCTTCATCAATTGAAACATCTCTTTTAATAACTGAACAGGAAGCCGGGGTGCATGAAGATCAATCAAAGAAAGTAAAGGTCAGCGATCTTGTTAAGCGTTTAATTGAGCAGGTTGCATTTGAAGCAAGAGCAAGTGAATACGTTGATAAAAAAAGTGGTGTATCTGCAAGGCTTAGCATTGCTGCGTATGAAAATGCTGTGAGTGCTGCAGAGAGAAGAGCCATAATTAATAAAGAAAAAGAAACGCAGGTATGGATAAGCGATCTAACCGGCATAATTCCTTCTATCACAGGAAAAATTGAACTGGTGTATGAAGGTGAGCAGGAAGGTCCATACCAGGTTGCATATAACTTAATGGAGAAAGCAATACGTACACAGTTTTCAAAATATTTTCCTAATCCTGAAACATTTAAAAAGAAAAAAACAACGGCAGGCGTAAATGATGAAAATCCTTATCGTGCAATTACACGCTGGTTTGATGCTGGCAATCATTTGAATGTTTCCTTTGAAAGTAAAGACGATGATAAAGTGCAATTGCTTTACAAAGTGGATGGCTTATATGGCCTGGTAAAAAAATATTTCCCTAATGCTAATGCAAAAGAAAATGCTTTGCTGATGGAATTTGTTTTGCACGGACTGGCAACACATTCTCTAATAAGTAAAAAAGTAGTGAAAGGTAAAATCGAATTTAAAGATTTAATGGGAAGTATGCTCAATCTAAGCCCGCAATCATTTAGTGATGAGGAACTGGATGAAGAAGATTTTAAATAATTTCTTTTTTGATAAATTGGAATTCTACTATAAAACCAAACCAATGCTTATATATCCGCCAGGTATGAATTCGTTTTTTGTAACACAAGGCGATGCACCAATACGAAATAATAATTTTTTGGAATAAACTCTGTAACCAAGATTAATATTTGCTAAAAAAGTTTTGGTTTCATAATTAGGATATACTAAACTAATCCCTCTTTTTTGATCATCGCTGAATTTCTCAATGCCTAAATAGTTTAATTCTGCGCCAGCTTCAAAAAAACTTTTTTCTTTCCCCATAAGATAGAATAGACCTCCGCCGAAAGTTATTGCTTTCAAATATTTATCGAAATTAGAACCAACACCAACACGAAAACCAAATTTTGAAAATTTCTGATCGTAATTAAGATTGAAAATAATTCCGGTCTTACCTAATTCAAAGGATAAAGCTTTGGTTGATTTTTGCGCAGTTATATCATTATAAAATACAAATAAAACTATCGAAAGAATAAGTCTTTTTATCATAAGATGATTTTTATAACCGATACCCATGAATAAATATAGACTACTAATATTTATAATCTGAATCCCACACTAAAGCCGCCCCACAATTTTGTTGGAAAATCAGGCTGAAAAAGCGGAGAAATAAAAGCTCTGTAAGTAATTCCTTTTTTGCCATTAGGTTGATAACGATATCCTGCTAAAACATATTCATACGTTTGAGTTTCATCACTAAAAAAATCCTCTTTTATACCGGTGCATAAAACTTTTGTGCCTCCAATAATAGTTAATACAATTCCGGCACCCAGCTCAACATAATGCTTATGTTTACCAATAAGATAATTTAAACCAAGAGGTAAACTGATTTGTGCTCCTCTGTTACATGATTCCCCCAACACTCCGAGTGGGGAACCTCCGAAACCAGCTCTTACTCCCAGCCCATTTTCTTTTTTAGCAAAGCGCATATCAAAATTTACACTAAATAAACTGCCCGGACCAAAAGCTTCTAACTGCAATTGTGCAGCATTCGCAGAAATTTTTTGTTGAGAAAAACTGCTAAAGGATAAGAGAGTCGCCAGAATAAAAGCAAAAAAAAATTTCATACTTAAGTTTTAAATAAAAGAATCCGGACTAATAATCCGGCTTTAAAAATTATTTTAAAGAATTATTTATTTAATAAGCAGCCCCGCTTTTAAACCACCGCTCAAACCCAGATTAGCTCCCGGACCTGTTTTTTGAATAACAAAATGATTATAAATATCAGTGGAATAATAACCATTGTTATAATCATTTTTCACATTGTCAAATGCATAACCAAGGCCATAATATATATCTATGAGAAACTTATCACCAAAAACCCATTGATGGCCAAAATTTAAAATAATTGCTCCAAAAACATTGTTTCTTTTTTCAAGTACAGGATTGCCTGTCTTATAGTTTACTGCATTATCGGTATAAAAGCCAAGAGTGGCTGTTGGCTTTACGTAGCTGCCCTGCATAATATGGGTCATCCTAACTCCTTTATTAAAAAAGTTTGGAAGCTTATTAAACTTATAAGCTGCCTCAACAAATCCACCAAAGGCATTTCTTTTATAAAGTTGAGTCTGCCCATTAATGTAATATTGATCTATCTGATAATTTTTTCCTGCACCAATAATTCCCAGTCCCAGTTCATAACTTTTTAATGGAGAAATTGATTTTTCAAAAGAAAATTGTGAATAACCTAATAATGGCGCAAGAAAATTAATTTTGATGGCCTTACTTAATTGCCCTTCATAGTTCTGCGGATCTTTATAGCTAAGCTTATATTTTTCCACTCTGCCATCGGCAAATTCAATCCTGTTCAAACTTGATTTGTCTACAACATATATAGGACCATCGGGGCTGTCAAACAATTTGTATTTAATTTCGTCTGTGCCAATTTCAATTACTTTGGCATTAATCACAGTACCCTTTAGTTTATAAATTTTATCCTGGGCAAAAAGTTGGGTAGTAAATAGGATAATTAATAAGAAAAGAATGATTTTTTTCATAAAGTAGTTTTAATATAGACTCTTAATGAAGTCAATACGTTGCATACGCTTAGGTAATATTCACTTCTGTTTCCAATATTAAACCAAATTTTTTCTGCACTGAAATTTTTATCTCTTCACTTAAGTCTAAAATTTCTTTCCCTTTGGCATTACCATAGTTCACTAAAACCAATGCCTGCTTTTCATGACAGCCTGCATCTCCCCTTCTGAATCCTTTCCATCCGCATTGCTCGATAAGCCACGCAGCAGCAAGTTTTACATTTCCATTATCCAATTTATATCCAACAATGTTTTTGAATTTAGAATTTAAAATTTGGAATTTCTCATTTGATATTTCAGGGTTTTTAAAAAAACTTCCTGCATTACCGATCACATTTGGATCAGGTAA
>JADGPX010000279.1 GCA_017882215.1 Chitinophagaceae bacterium
TGTGAGCCAAAAACAGGATTGGGATAGATAGATATAAACTGATTACCTATTACTTCCCGCTGAACCAATAGAGCAGCGCCCACACTATTTCTTGCCTGGTTTGCGAATAATAAATTTCCATTGGCAAGATCTGAAGCATTAAATATTTGTCCTGATGTATTCAGCTTTGCAGCAGAAAGATCTTTCATGTTTACTTTATAAAAACCTTCAAAAGTATTGGCGCTGCTTATTATAACATTGTCGTCATTATCTACGGCAGCTCCATTTAAAGTATATGTGCCGCTTAAACCGGTTATGCTGCCAAGATGAGTTGCGATCCTGTTTTCTACATCAATTTTAAATACATTTTTACTGGCGGTAAATAAATATAAATTTCCGAAAGCATCAGCAATAATATCCCCGCCCCAGCAGCTGCATCTGTTATGAACCGAAATATTATTATTTAATGAAGCATCTACGAGGCTGCCAAGATCTGTTATAACAATCTTTTTGCCTGTAGTGAATTTAATTAGATGATTTGCATCGTTGGTTAATGCATATCCGTTTCCA
Organism: Chitinophagaceae bacterium; assembly: GCA_017882215.1. GTDB lineage: Bacteria > Bacteroidota > Bacteroidia > Chitinophagales > Chitinophagaceae > Ginsengibacter. Next base: position 550 of record JADGPX010000279.1, read on the forward strand.
TCTGCGCCGATGGTCATTCTTGTAAAATGATTTGCTTCATCATTTGGATTACCCAGACTTAAAAGCGGGCTTTGAAGCGTATAAAATTTAAGATTCTCAGCATTTGAAGAAAGATCGAGCCAGCGGAGCTCAGCAATTGACATTGGCGTGAAAAATAATTTATCATGCTTTTTATCATAAGCAGCAGCGGCAACCATGGTGGCTGTGGGAAATTCCGGAGTAATACTTTGTTTAATATTTTCTGTACCAGTAAACAGCACAAGTTTATTGGTTACAACATCCTGCATTTGAAAATGTGTAACTCCTTTCTCAAATATATTTTTTGTAACCAATCCTGTAGAAAGGTCGATCTGCCTTATGTTCATCCAGAGAAAGTCTCCGTTGCCATTACCTGTAATGGCAAATGCTTTATTGGCATCCTGTGCAAAAGCACAAATAGAAAACAGTAAAATGAAAGCTGAAAGTAAAAGTTTAAGTTTCATAAGTAATAATTTATTTTTAAAGAACTAAGAATTGAGACAATAAATTTAATATAATAATGATTAAAGAAAAAATTATTTATAATTCTCAGTAGCTTTTTTTACGCTTCCATGAGTAAGCAATAATTTTTTAGCAATAGCATAATCAGTAATTCCTGTATTTTCCATAAGCATCTTTACACCTCTGTCAACCAGTTTTTCGTTTGTAAGCTGCATGTTTACCATTTTATTATCCTCTACTCTTCCTAACTGTATCATTACAGTTGTGGAGATCATATTTAAAACTAATTTTTGTGCTGTACCACTTTTCATCCTGGTGCTTCCGGTTACAAACTCAGGGCCAACAACAACTTCAATAGGAAACTCTGCGGCGGCACTAACTGGCGAATCCCGATTGCATGAAATGCTCCCGGTTACTATTCCATGCTCTTTACATTTTTCCAAAGCTCCAATAACGTAAGGAGTTGTTCCGCTTGCAGCAACACCAACCACTACGTCTTTATCAGTCACGTAATGGTATTGCAGATCTTTCCATCCCTGGTCTGCATCATCTTCGGCAAACTCCACAGCTTCTGTAATAGCTTTATTTCCTCCGGCAATAATACCGATCACCAGGCCATAAGGTACACCGTATGTGGGCGGACACTCACTTGCATCAACAATTCCTAATCTTCCGCTTGTACCTGCCCCGATATAAAATAAGCGACCACCCATCAGCATTTTATCAGTTATCGCATGTATCAATGCTTCAATCTTAGGAATTACTTTTTGAATCACATCAGGAACTTTTTTATCTTCCTTATTGATGTTAGTGAGAATTTCTTTTACTGACATTTTTTCCAAATGCCTGTACTCTGATGCTTCTTCTGTTATTCTTTTAAACATAGTTAATGTGATAATGTGCTAATATGATGATGTGATGATGTGTTTTTTAATCTCTAATGAGCATTTGTTGCATTTCAATCTATGTCATCATTAATTTTCTCCATTTCTCTTAAAACTTTTATTGAACTTCTTCTTACTATTTTAGATTCTTTTTTTAATAAACCTTTTAACAACGTTTTCTTTACATTTTTCCGAGATGCCTTTTTTGGTTTTTCATATAATTTTAAATGTTCTTTTTTATTCTCCCTTTAGGGAGTTAGAGGGTATGATATTCGATCAAACCCTGCATAGGATTTTTCATTACTCTGCCTAATTGTAATTGATACGACTTGCACATTTCTATGAGCACATCTTTAAAGCCATGTGCAATGCTCCCTACAAAATGCACAGGCAATGTCCAGCTTTCTTTGTATTTATAAACATGGTTGAAAAAAAAATCATTCAGCCCATCTTCAATTATATTTTCTATCATGTAGTGTCCACGATTCTCTGCTAAAAAAATTGCAAAGGATGCCATATAGCGGTTGGGCAATGGCTTTTTATAAACTGCATTTAATATTTCTGTGCTGTTGGTCACAAACTTTGCATCAAATCTTGCCCGCAGGTCTTCATCAAAAGTATTATAGAGATAATATTGAATTACTTTTTTACCGAGATAGGCTCCGCTTCCCTCATCGCCTAAAATATAACCAAGCCCGGGACTATTCTTTACAATTTTTTTCCCATTGTAATAACACGAGTTTGAACCGGAACCGAGTATGCAGGCAATTCCTTTTTCGTTACCGCACAAAGCTTTGGCAGCAGCCATCAGGTCATGATCAACTGAAACAGCTGCTTCAGGAAAAATGTTTTTAAAAACCTTCTTTACCACTTTTACATTATCAGGATTGCTGCAGCCTGTACCATAATAATGTATCTCATCAACTTTCTGTTTTATTTGCGGTTTCAATTCTTCTTTTAAAATATTCTCCATTTGTTCTGCCGAAATAAAATACGGGCTCATGCCCTGCGTAATAAAAATGGTTTTTTTATTGCCATTTAACAGGCACCATTCTGTTTTTGTTGCGCCGCTGTCAGCAATCAATTTTATGAGTGGCATATTTATCTCAGCTTATTTAGTGAAATTCGCAAAATAAAAATAGTTCAATTACAGATAGTATGCAGAATAAAAAACTCCAGGTTTGGCTGCCCTTGCTTTTTAGTTTGGTTATGATAGCAGGAATGATAATAGGGTATAAAATAAAAACCAATATGCCGGATACAGGGATATTCTTTACTGAAAAACGCAGACCTGTACAGGAAGTGCTTACTCTTATTGAAACTAAATATGTTGATAAAGAAGATCCTGATTCATTGGGAGATGCAGCTATTGAAGCCATATTAAGTAAGCTTGATCCACACTCTGTTTTTCTTCCGGCATCTCAACTTCAAAGCGCTAAAGAAGACCTGCAGGGAGGATTTTCAGGGATCGGTGTTGAATTCAATATTTTTAGTGATACTATCAATGTGCTCAATGTTATTAAAGATGGTCCATCAGATAAAGCCGGTATTCAACCAGGTGACAAGTTTTTAAAAGTAGGTGATTCAATTGTGGCTGGTATAAAAATTACGACTGATAAAATAAAAAATCTTTTACGTGGCAATGGAGGCACTAAAGCAGAAATAACGATCCTGAGAGGGAATGAACAAAGACATTTTACAATTATCCGTGATATGATACCGCTTTACAGTCTTGATGCGGCTTATATGATAACT
>JADGPX010000280.1 GCA_017882215.1 Chitinophagaceae bacterium
ACAGCGACTTTTTTTTCGCAGTGTGGCTTTGTGTAAACTGCATACCAATTCTTCTGCATAATTTTTCTTTTTAAAATGAAAATTGCAGCAATTCAAAGGATTGATATTCAGATGGACTCTCAGTTACATCATTATGATCATTATGTATTGAGTCAGGTGGTTTTTCATATAATATTTTATTTTAAGATTTAACTAATGATTTTTTATCTTTCTTCCCTCTTTCTTTCTTCCCTCTTTCTTTATTTCCATAAACATAATCGTAACCGTAGCCATAATTATTTTTGAAAAAGCCTCTCATTTTAACCCCATTAAAAATTATGGCTGGATTGGTTATAGGGTTTATTTGATTACTCTCATCTATTCTTTTTATAAGCATTTTTGGGGTGCACTTATGTCTTATTACATATAATGTAGCATCGCAAAGAGCAGATAATATATAAGCATCAGTAACCAAAACTATAGGCGAGGTATCAATAATTACTATGTCAAAAATGTTGTCTAAATAATCAATGATCTCTTTTACTTTCCCATTTGTCAATAGTTCAGTAGGATTTTCCGGCAGATTACCAGCCGAAATAAAAAATAAATTTTCATGCGCTTTTACACGTTTTATAATTTCTTCCGGTTCTTTTTGTCCTGTTAAGAATTCAGTAATACCGTCCTCCTGGTTTACATTTAAGATTTTTGCGATGGTAGGATTGTTCAAATCCAGATCAACAAGCACTACTTTTTTTCCTGTTAGAGAAAGGCTTACAGCAAGGTTCGCAGCGATAAAGCTTTTCCCTTCACCTGAGATGCTTGAAGTAACCAGGATTTTTTTATGTGTGGCGTCAATACCTAAAAAAGATAAAGAAATCCTCAATTTTCTAAACTCTTCGGCAATAAAACTCCTTTTTCCGGCTTCTATTATTAAAGGTGTTTTCGATTTATCAAAGGTAACTTCTCCAATAATAGGAATAGATGTACGTGATTCCACTTCATGGCGGTAAAGAACTTTACCTGTAAGAGATTCCTTGATAGTTACGATCGTAACACTTATGCCGAGGAATACGACAATCGCTACTAAATAAACGAGCAATGTTTTAGGGCTTACCGGGTAAGGGCTTGCCTGGGCATCATCCACCACCCGGTTGTTGGAAACCGTAGATGCATAAGCTAGTTCACTTTCTTCTCTTTTTTGAAGTAAGAAAGCATATATATTACTTTTTGTTTGTTGTTCCCGGCTTATGTCGAGTAACTGGCGCTCTTTCTGAGGTACTGCCCGCAAGATGGAATTATAACTTCCATTAGTAACATTGATGTTTTGTTTTGCCGCATTCAGGCTCTGTTGCTGGCTTTGAATATTTTGTAAAATGTTAGGTTTTATTTTATTGATCTGGTCTTGAATGGCAACCAGGTTGGGATTGTTTTCACCCACTGTTTTCTTTAATTTCTCATACTCCAGTTCTGATGTATACAATTTATCCATAAGCTGGGAAAGCATAGGATCACTTACTCCTAAAGTGGAAGGTACAATGCCACCACTGTTTTCTTTATTTGTTACAAATTTTTCTACCTGGTTCAGCACGGAAAGCTGTGTATTTACATCGCTCAATTTCTGGTCGTTGGCGCTTACATTTTGCAAATACAATTGTCCCTGTGTACTGATATCCACTGCTCCTCTTCCGGATTTGTATTGCTGAACTTTCTTTTCAATTGAATCAAGGTCATGAGATACCATACTCAACCGGTCTTCAACAAATACCAAAGTATTTTTAGCTAAAGCGTCTTTTTCATTAATTTCAGATTGTTTATAGGAAGTGATCAATTGGTTCAAAATATCTTCTGCACGCTGTGGCACTTCATCTCTGTAGCTCAGATTTACAATAGAGGATAATTTACTTGATGCTTCAACTTTTAAACTTGACAAAAGACCAGGAGCAAGATCCCGTGGGTTGATTAATGAAAAATAAAGTTGTTTAACAGGCTTATCAGGTTTTTCATAATTTTTATTGGGCAGAAATTCCAACCGGCCAAAAGGAGTAGTAACTATTTGATTGAGCGGGTATTTATATTTATCATTTAAAATGACTTCTTTATTATTTTTATCAAAATCTAATTTTATCTTTTTAAACTCTGTTAAAGAATCAGGAGCTGCGGCCTGGATTGAAACAGGTGATGTAAGGTATGCGGAAGTGGTTTTGATATCTCCCTGTTCAGATACGGGAGCGTATAATCCAAGTTTATTTACCACATCAGACATTAGTTTCCTTGATTGAATTACTTCAATCTCGTTTTCAACGATTTTTTTAGATGAGATCTGATCCAGTGATTCCATTAATTTGGATTCTTCATTTCCTTTCTTTTCATCTTTAATAATCAGCGTGGCAGTGGCTTCATAAATAGGTGTGGCATAACGGATATATGCATACGCAGCACCTGCCGCTAAAAGTATGGCCAGCAAAAACATAGGCCAGTAAGGAAGGTATTTTGAAAACATTTGCTGGGCTATGTTCTCCTCATTTTCCTCAGCCATTCTATTTTTATTTGTTTGCATGATCTTTAATGACTAATTATTTGATAAACCTATCCAGAACAATTACAACTATTGATAAACCACTCAAAATAACAGGCAGCAATTGTCGAGATCTGCTGGTGCTGGCTACTTTATCTTTATTGGGTTCTACATATACCACATCATTTGGCTGTAAATAATAATAGGGTGAGTTGAAGAAATTGCTTGAATTAAGGTTGATATGCCTTGTTTTCTTTTTTCCATTTTCTTCCCTGATCAATAATACATTTTCTCTTTTTCCATAAATGGTAAGGTCACCAGCCAGTCCGATTGCTTTTAAAAGTGAAATTTTTTCACTTGGTACAGTAATTACGGTTGGCTTTGCCACTTCACCAATTACAGTAACTTCATAATTCAAAAAGCGAATTTCTACAAGAGGGTCTATAAGAAGTTTTTTAGATAAGATCATATTAGTGATATTATCTTTTAATTCCTTTTTTGTTAAGCCGGCGGCTTTAACATTTCCAAGAACGGGCAACTGGATAGTACCATCAGCATTTACCAGGTAACCACCAGCTTCTATATTATTTCCTGTAACAGTGGTTGATCTGATGTTACTATTATAATTATTATAATTATTATTATTAGGATTAAATATTGCAGACGCTTCAGCATTAAGGCTGCTTATAGAAATACTTAATATATCATTTTCCTGTATCGGTGTCTGAATTTCGGAACCCCTCTGTAAAAAGGTGGTATCCTGAACATTATAAAAATAAACGGTTTTCCTGGTACTGGTACAGGAAATACTTACAAGCATAATTTGAAATACAATAAAAAAAGAATAGAGATTTCGAAGCATAAGGTGAATTTATAGGTGGTTGTTTAAGCATATTCATTCTTTCCGTTAAATAAAGAACCTGATCAGCAAGTTCAATTTCCCATTGGCATCAATAATTAAAGACAAAATTGTCCTTTATTATTTTAAGACTTAAAAATGAACCTGGGGAAAATTCATCCAGAAAGTCTCAGCGCATTTATTTATATTTTGTTAGCAGGATGGTAATTTGCAATTAGTTTTTGCTAAGGATGTATTGAAAGTCGGTGTAAGTTCAACTAATTTTTTGGTATTGCCAAATGTAAAAACTGAATTTAAA
>JADGPX010000281.1 GCA_017882215.1 Chitinophagaceae bacterium
TCCCGGTGGATAATGCGGGGTGTGGCGCAGTTGGCTAGCGCACTTGCATGGGGTGCAAGGGGTCGACCGTTCGAGTCGGTTCACCCCGACAGATTTAAAGAGCCTGTAAATTAATAACTTACAGGCTCTTTTTTTTGTTCTTAATTCTCGCGTACAAACATTTATTTGCTTCCGCACCCGCTCGAATAATCGAAAATAAATTTGAACTTATGATATTTTGTACGTATTTTTGTACAAAATATTATTTATATGGTAACAACAACAATTTCTGATTTTAGAAAAGACATTAAAAGATACCTTGATGATGTTATTGATAATTTTGAAACTTTGATTATTAATCGTGGTAAAGATGCTGGAGTTGTCGTTATATCACTAAATGAGTATAACTCTCTTCGTTCGACACAACATGAATTATCATCAAAAGTCAATGAACATAGACTTGACAATGCAATAGACAAAGCAAAAAAAGGACTTTCGTTTCATAAAGACTTAATAGAATAATGAAACATAGCTTTGTTGACGAATCATGGGAAGATTATTTGTATTGGCAACAGACGAATAAAAAAAATTTAAAGCGGCTTAATGATCTTATAAAAGATATTAAAAGGACTCCATTTTCTGGAATTGGTAAACCAGAGCCATTGAAACATAAATATAAAGGATGTTGGTCGCGCAGGATTGACGGTGAGCACAGACTAATATATCAAATTAAAGGTGATGAGTTAATTATATTGAAATGTAGATTTCATTATGATTGAAAAATAGAAAACGTGTGGTAATACTGGCTATGAGCAGCGCATTTTACAACCGACATGGGAACATTAAAACACAGATTTTCAGACCATAAGATCAATTCAGAAATAAAAACTTTGATTATCGGGACTTTCAATCCAGTGACAATAGGTGACGGTCAAGAAACAATTTATTTTTCCTTCTCAACCAGGGAGGTTAATTTTTTAAGCAAGAAATGATAAACACTTTGGGCGCTTGACCCAGAGCCTTCAGTTACAATATAAGCCTGTACAAACTCCCATCCATCTTTACCCATGAAATTAAGGGCGTCAATCATTGAATTAAAAATAACGCGTTTGCCTGTTGCAGGGTCTTTATATCGATTATCTGAAAAGAATTTCGCTACCTGTCCAAAGTCAATTTGAACCGTCACTTTATTACTCAAAAACCTTCCTGTTCCAACAAGCTCGCAATAAGTGAATTTTATTGAATCTGATTTTATTTCCTGTCCCTTTAGAAGAAGGCAAAACATTAACATTGTTGTAGTTAAAATAAAAGTTCTCATAATTTAAGTATTGATCTAATCAAAGTTACATTTTTTTGTGTTTAGTTGAGCCAGTTTCAAAGATTTTCGCTACTGTGGGATTTTAATATGGAATGGATGGTCACAAAATAAAAAACCAGAATGTGGCGAAGATTTATACCAAAAACAATGAATAATTACAGATGAATATTAGCATTGCAAAAACTCATTAAAATTCTAAATTTACCCAATTAATTAATCTTTTCTTTTTAGATGATAAAATTCTTCAGGAAATACCATAAATGGGTAGGAGTAATATTTGGCTTAATAATATTGAGTTACGTTTTTTCAGGAATAATACTTAATCACCGGGAGCAGTTATCATTTATTGATGTAAACAGGAAACTGCTTCCAAAAGAATATAGGTACAGGGATTGGAACAATGCAGCCATTAAATCGACCTTAAAATTATCTTCCGACAGTATACTGGTTTACGGAAATATAGGTATTTGGCTTACCGATAGCAGCTATTCTGATTTTATTAATTTTAATACAGGATTTCCAAAAGGTATAGACAACCGAAAGGTTTTTAAAATGATCAGAACTACCGGCAATAAACTTGTGGCTGGTACTTTTTCCGGGCTTTACATATTTAATTCCGCAGAAAATATATGGGTTTCAGTTTCTTTGCCGGTTAAAGAAAAAAATATTGTAGATATTATTCAAAAACAGGATACAATTCTTGTTTTAACACGTTCTTTTTTATTAAAGACCTCTGATCTGTACAATTTTAGTGTATATCAACTTCCTCCTCCCGAAAATTATGATAATAAAGTGGGTCTTTTTAAGACTTTATGGGTCATTCATAGTGGTGAAATTTATGGAATAGCAGGCAAACTGATAGTCGATTTTGCAGGTCTTGTTTTCGCCTTTCTTACCATTACCGGTTTTGTAGTTTTTGTAAATAAAATCATCTTAAAGAAGAAGAATAAACCTGACGAAGTAAAAATAAAATTAAAAAACTCAAACCTCTGGAATATTAAATGGCATAATAAATTTGGGTGGATTACGCTTGCTATCTTGATTTTAAATGCTACAACGGGGATGTTTCTGCGTCCTCCTCTTTTAGCCATTATTGCCAGTTCCAAAGTTGTGAAGATACCATATACTGAACTTGCAACTCCAAATCCATGGTTCGATCTTTTACGCAGGATTTATTACGACCAGGATAACGACAGATTACTGGTAGCAACGATGGACGGTTTTTATTATTCTGACGACAATTTTAAAACTGAACTTAAAAAATTCGATTTTCAACCACCTGCAAGTATCATGGGGATAACAGTTTTTGAAAAAATTGCGGCTAATACATATCTTGTCGGCTCTTTTGAAGGACTGTTTACATGGAACTCAAAAACAGGGGAAGTTTTCGATTACATTAAAAAGCAGGAATATACTCCACCCTCCCGCAGTAGCAGGCCTATAGGTGATTTTCTGGTTTCTGGCTTTACCCGTGATTATAAAAATCAGGAATATTTTTTCGATTATAATAAAGGGGCAATAAATATCAATGGGTCCGAAAAATTTACAATTTTGCCGCAAAAAATAATCAGTGCGGCACCTATTTCGTTGTGGAATGTAGCTTTAGAAATTCATACAGGACGAATATACCATTCAATAATTGGTGATTTTTATGTACTGATTGTTCCTATTACCGGTTTGTTTGTCCTGTTTATTCTAATTTCTGGTTTTATAGTTTGGCTTAAAATGAAAAATAATCGCATTAAATAGCTGCAAGCGGCTAACAACAGCTAGAAAACATAGCAGTTTCAGTAGTTCGCCAAACATATCACCCGCAGGCAGCTTTTAACACGGCGGATAGGTTCACAGCTACGCAATCTGCTACGATTTTATAGCCATGAACGTTACCGCCAAGCATAAAAAACCGCAACGCCAAGAGGATTCTGTTATAAATGATATTTTTGTATCTTTGACCATAAATTCAGAAAGTCATGGAATTAAGAATAGATGTAGATTACAATCAAATACTTAGATTGATCCATCAACTTCCAAAAAGGGAGATTGAAAAATTGACAAATACATTACAAACAGAAATGACATCGAAGAAGTCATCGAAGGCAATACAAAAAATGATTTTAAAAGCTCCAACATGGTCGGATTCTGACCTTAATGATTATAATGAAACCAGAAATCATATAAATAAATCAAGAATTGCATGATATTGCTGGATTCTTCAATATTGATCGAGTTATTTCGCAAAAAAGATAAAGAAAAAACAATATTCTATAGCTTGTCACAGTCATATAGTGATTTATGCATTTCTTCAATAACATATTATGAGATTGGGGTTGGTAATCGA
>JADGPX010000282.1 GCA_017882215.1 Chitinophagaceae bacterium
TTATTTTTCTGTGCCTACCAAATACACCCAGCCCCAAAACAAAAACCCCTCCGCTTCAATGTCCTACCACTAAACTGAAACGTAATTTTGTTTAGGTATTACCGCTAACACGTAAATATATGGCACTCATTTTAAAAATAAAATTTAGATTATTTTTACTTTATTGTTTTCTTCACCTTCGTTCCATTCTTAAAGTTATTTGGACTTAGACTTATGTTTGAGTTTAGAGGTTTGTTTTTTTGTAATTATAAAACGACCATGGATTTTTAAAATTTCAGTTAGGGCTTCTACATACATTTGAGTAGCTTGTTCCATCTCGCTCCCATAGGCTTCTGCATAAGAGTGATCAGTTAGATTTTTCGCCAAATCCATCGCCAAATCAAATGCTTCGGACATGGTTAAATAACTTGAACTTATAGTTGATAGCGAATGGGTAATTGAGTCTTTTAATATATCTGGCAAAATTGTTGACAGTTTAATCTCATCTATTTCTTGTGCAGCATATTCCATTTCACGCTTTGCACTTTTGGCAGATTGAAATACCTGATAAGTAGTAGAACTATTATTAGCAATTCCAGCAGTAACATTAGTAAAATGTTTTAGCGTGCCTGAGTCTAAGATAAATTCGTAAACATCATCCTGCATTCAAATAGAACCGGCAGTTTAAGTGTGCATCCACGTCATGCTGTACAATTTCATTCACTCTTTTATGTAATTCCTTTCATGCTATTTGTGAAACCTCAATTCAGGCACAATTCATGTAGTCATATTTTTTTTAATTAGAACTAAAAAGATTTTATATGAAAGCAATACAAATTCATGAATTTGGCGGCCCTGAAGTTTTAAAGCTGGAAGACGCTCCCCGTCCGGAACCCAATGCTGACGAGGTATTGATAAAAGTATTTGCATCAGGGGTAAATCCTGTTGACTGGAAGATTCGCGAAGGGCATGCCAAAGGAAAATTCCCGGTAAACTTTCCTTTAATTCCCGGTTGGGATGTTTCCGGCGAAATTGAAGAAGTAGGCAGCGATATAGTCAATTTCAGGAAGGGTGATGAAGTATATAGCAGGCCAAACCCTACAAGGAACGGCACTTATGCGGAATATGTGGTGGTAAAAGCGACTGAGGTAGGCAAGAAACCCCAAAGCATCGATCACGAATACGCAGCAGCCGTGCCGCTTGCAGGTCTTACTGCATGGCAGGCTTTATTTGATCATGGGCAGTTAGAGCCGGGGCAAAAAGTATTGATACATGCAGCAGCGGGTGGTGTAGGTACATTCGCAGTGCAGTTTGCCAAATGGAATCGTGCGTATGTTATAGGTACAGCTTCTGAAGAAAATATTGATTTTGTAAAACAGTTAGGCGCCGATGAAGTGATTGATTATAAAAAAGAAAAGTTTGAAGACAAGGTAAAAGATGTTGACCTTGTAATTGATTTAGTAGGTGGTGATACGCAAAAGCGTTCTTTACAGGTACTTAAAAATGGTGGCAGGCTTATCACTACTGTAAAAGCAGAGAACCAGGAAGAAGCCAAAGCAAAAAATATACATGTTGAAGGTTTCATGGCGCAGTCTGATCCTGAAGATTTAGAGCAGATAGCACAATTGATTGATTCAGGAAAAGTAAAACCAATAATTGCTAAAATATTGCCTTTGGAAAAAGCTGCTGAAGCGCAAAAGCTAAGCGAAGAAGGACATACAAGAGGAAAGATCGTATTGAAAGTTGTGTAAGAGTCAGCGGTCACCATTCTTCCTGCTGTTACGGGCGCAGTAATTTTATTGGCAGTCATTATCTTTCATGCATATAAAAACAGTTTTTTAATATTGGTTCAAAAATCAAGAGAGGCGAATTCTAAATTTAGATTGAGTATTTAATTTTTTATAAGTAATTTGAAAAAAAATAAAAATAAAAGAAGCCAAATAAGAAAGCTATCAATTGCAGGCATACAGCAAATTTCCCGGTACTTATTAATGCCCGTTGTTTTATTACTAATCACGGTATCTGCCGCCAAAGCCTATAATTCCCCGTTTGAACAATCTGATTCGGTTGCTATCCAGGGTAGATGGGATATTACTATTGATATTGCAGGAAAAATGTATCCTTCATGGCTTGAAATCCGGCATTCAGGATTGCGTATGCTTGTCGGGCAGTTTGTAGGAATTGGAGGAAGTGCCCGCCCTATTTCGCGGGTGAATTTAGTTAATGGAAAGATGAGCTTTTCTATCCCGCCACAATGGGAGCCGGAGGATCATGATCTTTCAGTGGAAGGAACACTTCAGGGCGATAGTTTAACGGGCTCAATGACATTTAGTAATGGTAACACTTATAACTGGACGGGCAAAAGAGCGCCTGTTCTACGGCGCAAATCGGAGCCTGTGTGGGGGAAACCAATTCACCTGTTTGATGGTACCAACCTGAAATCGTGGCATGCCACAGGTGAGAATCAATGGAAAGCAGAATCGGGTATTATGAGAAGTCCTCATTCCGGTTCCAATCTTGTTACCAATGAAACCTTTAAAGATTTTAAATTACATATTGAATTCCGTTATCCAAAAGAAAGCAACAGCGGTGTATACCTGAGAGGAAGGTATGAAGTGCAGGTGATAGACAGCAAAGACTTAGAGCCATCAAGTGTTCTGTTTGGCGGTATCTATGGATTTTTAACTCCCAGTGAAATGGTAGCCAAAGCACCGGGAGAATGGCAAACATATGATATAACCCTTGTGGGAAGAATGGTAACAGTAGTTGCTAACGGAAAGACCATCATTTGTAACCAGGAAATACCCGGTATTACCGGTGGTGCAATCGATAGTAATGAAGGTGAACCGGGACCTATATACCTTCAGGGAGATCATGGGCCTGTTGATTACCGGAATATTATTATTACACCGGCTAAATAAACTTCAGTACTTGTGGCTTTTTATGGATCAATACTATTTTTGGTTAACCGGTTTTGAGATAGGGGAACCGGAAAATAAATTTGGAGAAGAAGGTGAAACAATCAAACCCGGATTACCATTTTAAATTTCTTTCGAAAAAAACACCATCTGTTTTTCTGTACATTACCAAAATAATAAAGTGACATTTTCTTTGAACCAATTTGATTTCACACAAAAAATAATTCAATTGATTGACAGTATTAAGCTTTGGAGTTTGGTTTCTTTTTCCATTAAACGTTGAAGCAATACGGCCTTGTTACCAATTAAACCAATAAAAATGAAAAATAATCGTAGAGACTTTTTAAAATTAACGGGGCTTACAGGCTTTAGCCTGATAGGCACCCATTTATTAGGAAATGCTGCCGACTTAACTTCTGGGGACAATTGTTTTTAGAAAAGTAAATCATAATCAATAACCCCAGCTCTTCATAATTTTTAAATCCTCCTTTGAACAATCAAGAGGCATTATTCCCTGGTAAGATTCCTGTTCAATTATGAATTCAGTTGTGCCACCCGATTTCCTGAAGAGGTCTACTATTTCTTTTACAGGTAAAATTCCTTTACCCAATATTGTACTTTCGTAATTATCATTCATCTCGCCTTTATTCGCCGCTTTGATCTCATCTTTTACATGCATGCTTTCAAATCTGCCAGGATGTTTTTTTAGGATCTCCAATGCCCTGCC
>JADGPX010000062.1 GCA_017882215.1 Chitinophagaceae bacterium
CGCACGCTGCTTTTTCAAGCATCTCTGGCCTAAGCAATTTGACAGACCGATTCCTGCAAGAGGAACATTAAGTATCTGGGAATATCCTGATAAAATTTTAAAAAATGGTCTGATGATAAAAGAATTGAAAGATCAAATAAAGCTGGCATAGTTTTACCGGCTGCTACAAGCCATGAAAGGAAGGAATAAATTTTTTAGGATACTAATCCTCGGAATGCTTTCTGCTATAGGGCCATTCTCTATTGATATGTATCTGCCGGGTTTTCCGGCAATTGCTGCTGACCTGCATACTACTGTGGCACACGTTGCACTTTCTCTTTCCAGTTTTTTTATAGGCATTTCTGCAGGACAATTATTATATGGTCCATTGCTTGACAGGTATGGACGTAAAAGACCATTGTATATAGGCTTATCTGTTTATTTACTGGCATCTATTGGCTGTGCATTATGTACTTCTGTGGATGCATTGATTGCATTGCGTTTGGTGCAGGCTATAGGTGGCTGTGCCGGTATGGTTGCTTCAAGAGCAATGGTTCGTGATCTTTTTCCGGTGAAAGAAAATGCAAAAATATTTTCTTTGTTGATGCTGGTAATTGGTGTATCTCCTATAATTGCACCTACACTGGGAGGTTATGTTACCGCGGCATTTGGCTGGCATTACATTTTTATTATACTTACAATTATGTCTGCCTTAATATTAGCCGCAGTTCATTTTGCTTTACCTGAAAGCAGGAAACCTGACCTTACTGTTTCGCTGTTGCCTGCGCCTATCATCAAAGGCTTTTTATCTGTGTTTAAGGAACCTCAATTTTATACCTACGCTTTCACAGGAGCTATTGCCGCTGCAGGTTTGTATGCATACATTTCGGGTTCGCCGCATGTATTTATGGAATTGTATAAAGTAACTGAAAGACAATATGGATGGATATTCGCAGGCATCGCACTCGGGCTTATAACCTGCAGCCAGCTAAATATTTTTTTATTAAGAAGATTTAAAAGTGAGCAGATAATCCGTGTGGCATTATTTTGTCAAACCCTCGCAGGCATAACATTGGTTTTGGGAACAGCATTTCATTTATTGGGATTATTTTCCACGATATTTTTTATACTGATATTTTTAAGCTGCCAGGGTTTTGTATTTCCTAATTCAGCTGCACTTTCTATGGCACCCTTCAGCAGGAATGCAGGAACAGCTTCCGCATTAATGGGCGGTATACAGCTTGCGGTTGGCGCTCTTACATCAGGGATAGTAAGTGTTTTAACCAATAGCACTGCATTACCCATGGCAGGTGTTATGGCATCGTGTGCTTTACTGAGCTTTTGCATTTTGCTGGCAGGAAGAAAAGTTATCCGCTACAACGCTACTCTTTTAGAAGTACAGGAAGAAAGCGCTGAAATGATAAGCACTTCGTAACCTGACAGGTTTATACATTGGTAAGATGAAAAAAGTTTTCATACCTTACTCTTATGGCAAAACACAGGTATCAGGAGAAGAAGGCGATTCCATTCATCTTGAATCAGTAGGGTATGAAATTCTTCCGGCTGAATTAAAAGATAAAACCCTGCAGGAGATAATGGCATGGCGCAAGACAGGCGTTAACTGCATCGGCATTAAAGATGCTGAAGGAAAATTTATTATTAACCCACCCGAAGAAACATTGATCAACAGCAGAATGAAAGTGATAGTACTCGGCACACGCCAGCAGATAGAAGAGATGAAAGGTAATGTAGAACATCAGAAGTAATTATACGCATTACATTTCCGGTACGTGGCTGATACCGGTTTATAGCTTACCTTCAATGCACATTATTTTTTAAGATTCTTTATGAATATAGAAATAGATCAGCAGCAAAAGTTTACCGAACAATTTTTTAAAATGGTACATGATGCGCCACAAAGATTTAAAGATAAATGGGATGGCAATATCAGGTTCATCAATCCTACCCGTACAAAATTCATCCCGTCATTTAACGGAAATGCCATAGACCTTCTCTCTGTTGAATTAAGAAATAAGTTCGAGATCCTCCGCAATAAATATTATGCAAAATCTCTTTGATGTTTTAATAGTATGCTGATTTTTTACTGAGCATTATTAATACAGTGATATTTATTTCTATCTTGCTGATGTGAAAAAAATCATTTTTATTGCTTTGTTATTAACATCTGTTGCATACGCACAAAAGATGAAATATGTTGTTGCATATTGCACACTTCAGCAAGGTATGAATGGCACAAAAGATACCGTGTTCAATGGCAATGAAGGAAGTATAACAGCATTTGTTGACCTTGATGCAAAGACAGTAAGCTTTGACTGGAAGATGCCTGATTACAGTACAGTAAAGAAGTATACGATAGTAGAAAGCAATATCAAAAAAGAAGAGATCTA
Organism: Chitinophagaceae bacterium; assembly: GCA_017882215.1. GTDB lineage: Bacteria > Bacteroidota > Bacteroidia > Chitinophagales > Chitinophagaceae > Ginsengibacter. The sequence continues at coordinate 2,388 of JADGPX010000062.1, forward strand.
CACAACAATGGGCATTTACAGCATACAACTAAAGTGTAAAAACAAAGACGGGAAAAACTGCACCGTTAAAATTGCCATCAGTGAAAGAATAAATAAAATAGATATCGTTGTAGTAGATGGAAGTTATGTGCTTAATTACAGCGCAGTAGAAGTAGAATTAAAATAATCACCCTCGCAGCCATCTTGATCTCCTAACCAATCAATCTTAATCTCCTTCATCTAATCTCCATTTAAGGGAAAGTTAAAATGAAAGTTTTAACGGAACTCCTTAAACATCTCTGCATGGATTTTGTCTTATAGATACATAAAAACAAAACAAAATGAAAACTATAATAATCGCAGCATTTATCATTGCCATTGGCTTGGTAGGCTGCAGCATTTCACAGCCGGCTGGGAGAGTTTATTATCCTCAACAAAGGGGGTATAGTACTTCTCCATATTATCAATACGATCCATATTATAATCCTGTTTACGATAGCAGGTATTACTCTAACAGGCGTAACTACAATTATAATAATGGCCGTTATTATAATAACAAGGTTTATAATTCTCCATCTTATCCCAACCGCACTTATAGACGCAGGCAATAGATCAACAGTTATCTTTTTATAATAATGCCCTCAAGTGCAGAGGGCATTTTGCATTGCAGAATGCAAATCAAATATTTAAAAATGATCTTTTTCAATTTTCTTACTAAAAGAGAAGGATCAAATTAAAGCAGTTACTATTTCTTCCCACTCTTTCTCTAAAGAAACAGAAGGTCTTTTTTTACCGGCACAGCTGTACCAGTAATCTGCATTTCCTGTATCACCTTCTTTGCGATGAAGATATGCATGAATCCATGACGCATTCCTATCCTCAAAATCCTGTATTAACTTATGCGCTTTGTCCCATTCGCCTTTTGCATCGTACCATAAAGTTTTTAAATATACTGAGCAGTTTTGCGGAGGCTCACTTCCCGATAAAGTTTCTTTAAATACTGATAAGTTCATTTGATAAAATTAATAAAGATGATGAGATAAATGTAAGAGAAGCAAGCAAAGTTTACGCAGGAAGATTATACGTTCTACCTGAAAAAATTTTAATTTACAATAATGCTCACTCCTGCTAAAATACAAGTCATCAGATCTGACATAACTAAAGTAAAAGCAGATGCGATTGTGAATGCTGCCAACTCCTCACTGATGGGCGGCGGCGGTGTGGATGGCGCTATTCACAGGGCAGGCGGACCGGCTATTTTAGAAGAGTGCAGAAAAATTGTTGCAAGACAAGGCGGCTGTAAAACTGGTGAAGCTGTTATTACAACAGCAGGAAATCTTTCTGCAAAATTTATTATCCATACTGTAGGACCTGTTTGGTATGGAGGAAATAAAAACGAAGCAGAAAAATTATCTGGTTGCTATAAAAACTCTTTGCAGCTTGCAGTGGAGAACAATTGCACAACCATTGCCTTTCCCAATATCAGTACAGGTGTTTATGGTTTTCCCAAAAACAAAGCAGCCAGTATTGCTGTACATACAGTTGCTGAGTTTTTACAGAAGGAAGATATAACCTTGCCTACCGGCAGGCAGGTACAGAAGGTTTTATTTGTATGCTTTGATGAAGAAAATTTTAAGCTGATTGAGAAGGAGCTGAGTAAGCTGCTGGATTAAATCCTAAGTATGAACTTACTCTTCATCTTCTGCGACTACAATAAACAGCCTATTTTTGTGGCCGTCTATGGAGAAGAAAAAATCAACAATGAATTTGAAGTTGCAGCAGTTGGCGGATGAATTAGAAGGTGAACTGTATGACGATTTAACGATGCGTATTTTATATGCCACCGATGCATCGGCCTACCGCGAAATGCCGCTTGCTGTTGTTGTTCCAAAATCAATTACCGATATTAAAAAGCTGGTTGCTTTTGCCCATGCAGAAAAAACTTCGCTTATACCAAGAACCGCCGGTACATCACTCGCCGGGCAGGTGGTAGGAAACGGAATTATCGTGGATGTTTCGAAATATTTTACACAAATTCTTGAACTGAATAAAGAAGAAGGATGGGTGCGGGTGCAGCCCGGTGTTATCCGCGATGAGCTGAACATTTTTTTGAAACCGTATGGATTGTTTTTTGGACCGGAAACTTCTACCGCTAACCGTGCCATGATGGGTGGTATGGTGGGCAATAATTCATGCGGCTCCAATTCTGTTGTGTACCGCAGCACCCGTGAACATTTGCTGGAAGTGAAAGTGTTACTGAGTGATGGCTCCGAAGCACAATTTAATAATTTGGGCATTGAAGATTTTCACGCCAAATGTGATGGTGAAAGTCTTGAGTCGAATATTTATAAAACTGTTCGCAGCCTTTTAAGCAATTATGAAAACCAGGTGGAGATAAGAAAAGAATTTCCGAAGAAAACGGTGGAGCGACGCAATACCGGGTATGCCGTTGATGCGTTGCTGGATACGGCGCCTTTTACTGCCGGTGGTCCTGATTTTAATTTTTGTAAACTGATTGCCGGTTCAGAAGGCACGCTTGCATTTATTACAGAAATAAAATTGAATGTTGTTCCGCTGCCACCAAAAGAAATTGGTTTGTTATGTGTGCATTTTAATAGTATTGATGAAGCGTTGCGGGCAAATATTATTGCTTTGCCATTTAGACCCAGCGCCAGCGAATTGATAGATCATTATATTCTTGAATGCACAAAGAACAATATTGAACAAAGCAAGAACCGTTTTTTTGTGCAGGGAGATCCGGGTGCTATTCTCGTTATTGAATTTGCAAGAACCAACCGGGAAGAAATTTTTGAAATTACGCGGCAGGTTGAGGCCGATATGCGGGCCGCTGGTTTGGGTTATCATTTTCCGTTGTTATTTGGTGATGACTCAAAAAAAATATGGACACTTCGCAAAGCCGGCCTTGGACTGTTAAGTAATTTACCCGGCGACAGTAAAGCTGTTCCGGTAATTGAAGACACAGCCGTTGATGTACATGATCTGCCGGCTTACATCCGCGACTTTAATGAAATTCTTAAAAAGCACAATTTGTATTCCGTGCATTATGCACATGCGGGTTCAGGTGAAATTCATTTACGTCCCATTATTAATTTAAAAACAAAAGAAGGCAACCGGTTATTTCGCACCATTGCGGAAGAAATTGCTACGCTTGTAAAAAAATACAATGGTTCATTAAGCGGTGAACATGGCGATGGAAGATTGCGTGGTGAATTTATTAAACAAATGGTGGGGGAGAAGAATTATCAACTTTTAAGAGAGATCAAACACACATGGGATCCTGCAAATATTTTCAACCCGAATAAGATCGTTGATACTCCTTCGATGAATACGATGCTGCGTTATACTCCCGGTAAGCAAACACCGCCATTCAAAACTATTTTTCGTTTTCACAACCAGGATATTCTGCAACATGCCGAGCAGTGCAATGGTTCAGGCGATTGCCGTAAAACAGAATTATCAGGAGGAACGATGTGTCCGTCATTTATGGCTACGCGAAATGAAAAAGATACAACAAGAGCAAGGGCCAACATACTGCGTGAGTTTTTAACGAACTCAGAAAAGATAAATCGCTTTGATCACGAAGAAATTTTGAATGTGATGGATTTGTGCCTGAGTTGCAAAGGGTGCAAGTCGGAATGTCCCTCAAATGTGGATGTGGCAAAATTGAAAGCAGAATTTTTACAGCACTATTATGATGCAAATGGTGTTCCCTTCCGTTCGAGGCTGATTGCGAATTTTAATAGCTCTGCAAAACTCGGAGCAATATTTCCCGGCCTGTATAATTTTATGATGACTGCATCAGGCATTAGTAACCTGGTAAAAAAATTTTCAGGCTTTGCTGTAAAACGTTCTATGCCCACAATGTATAAAACGACGTTGAGGAAATGGTGGAGCCCCCGACCCCCGTCCGTACCGGCACGGGCGGGCCTAAAGGGGGGAAAGAGAGTTTACCTCTTTTGTGATGAGTTCACCAATTACAACGATACTGAAATTGGTATCAAGGCGATAATGTTATTGGAAAAATTGGGATATGAAGTAATTATTCCAAAGCATGAAGAAAGTGGAAGGGCATGGCTTTCCAAAGGATTTTTGCGGGAAGCAAAAAAGATCGCAAATAAAAACATTGCTTTATTAAGTCCGCTGGTAAATGCCGGTACTCCATTGATTGGTATTGAGCCTTCAGCAATTCTTACATTTCGTGATGAGTATATTGACCTTGCAGATGATGATCAATTTGAATCAGCTAAAAAATTAGCAGAAAATGTTTTTATGATTGATGAATTTATTGATCGTGAAATTGAAAAAGGAAATATCAGTAAAGAACAATTCACCAAAGAAAAAAGACATATAAAACTGCACGGGCATTGCCAGCAGAAAGCATTGTCATCTGTTGCTCCTTCAGTAAAAATGTTATCGCTGCCCGAAAATTATAGTGTTGATGTTATTCCTTCGGGTTGTTGTGGTATGGCCGGTTCATTTGGTTATGAAAAAGAGCATTATGAATTATCAATGAAGATTGGAGAGTTGGTTTTATTTCCGGCCGTTCGCAATCAGTCTGAAAATATTATTATCGCTGCTCCCGGTACCAGTTGCCGGCACCAGGTAAAAGATGGCACTGGCCGCAAGGCATTGCATCCCGTAGAAGTTTTGTGGGAAGCGTTGGTGTAATAGCTTGTCGGTCTTCACTCATTTATTTATTCTCAACGGCTCTTATTATTAAATTAAGAAGTTCTCCTTTTTTTTTGGTGTTCAACCCATCTTTCTCAACCTGTGGAATGACAGGAAGAGCAATGCACATCTTAACACAACTTTCAATTATTGCAATGTATAAAAGACAACGAAATGACATCTTATAAGTGAGAGTTTTTAAAACAATAAATCATTTGTTATGAAAACACAATCTATACAACAGGAAATATTGCTGATGACAGGCACTAAGTTCTCTGCACGGGAATGGGCTGAGAAAAATGTTGAGGATAAAAATAAATTCTCTGCAACCGAACAACTGGAAGATGCCTGCTGGAACGGCTTACTGGATGAAATGCTTCCGGAGATAATCCAGAAATCACCAGAGGGTAAAAAACTTTTTATGTGGCATATCAGGTATTGCCAATCATTTCTTGAAATTGAATTAAGTGAATCTTCACCTTTAATTGAGCGTGAATTCTCTATTGATCCGTATTTGTTTGTTGGAGGGTTACTTTTAAACTAAACCTTCTGAACGTCATTTTCACTTTCGTTTTGCAATGGTGTTATTTATTCATTACCGAAAACATTGCCTCTCTTTTTTCACGCAAATTTTTAGCCTGTGCAATAGGAGCTTCATACATATCGTTCTCGATTGCCTGCATGGCTTCTGCAATAAAATCTGCAACAGGCAAGCCGCCATGAGTTTGTGTTTTATCTTCTCTGCGGTCATGTCCTAATTCTGTATCAACAGTAGGCGGTGCAATTTCAAAAACTTTTACAACCGTATCTTTTAACTGATGCCTTAGTGACAATGTTAGTGAATGAATAGCAGCTTTGGTAGCGCAATACACCGGCATAAAAGCGATTGGTACAAACGCCAATCCGGATGAAATATTTATGATTGCTGAATTATTTTTTTTAGTAAGATGTTGTGCAAATAAAGAAGAAAGATGAACAGGTGCGATAAAATTTGTTTCCACTTCGTGATGAATACGGGTGAGGTCAACGGGTTTGGTTAAGTCTGCTATTAATTGTATACCTGCATTATTGATAAGTATATTCACATCAGGATATGTATTAATGGTCCATTGAGCCAGCGAAACTCTTTCTTCAGCATTGGCAATATCACAAAAACGAGTAACGAGGTCAGGATGTTTTTGTTGTAATTGTTTAAGACGTTCTTTTCTTCTTCCGCAAATGATAACTTTATTTTTGAGGCGAATAAATTCTTCGGCAAAAGCTAAACCTATTCCTGAAGTTCCGCCGGTAATCAAGATTGTGTTTCCTGTTGTTTGCATTGGATAATTCCTCCTATAAATCTACCGGTTAGGGGAGACTTATATTTTATTATTTATAAAGTATTTAGACTTCCAAAGGTATTCTTAATTTTATTTTGCAATCAATCTTCCTTCTTCATACATTGGTAAAACATTATCAACATCTATCGTAAGGCAATAACGGATATCTTTTTCAAGTCCGTAGTTGGTCAGGCGATGATAATGTGATGCGTCTTTGTTTTTCATAAATTCATACAGGTCATCTTTTGCTTCGTTGTATAATGTCTCAGCAATTTTGGAGGCATCACAATTGATAGAAAAATTATCTTTTACACGATTGATAACTGCGCCTGCAAATAAAGTATCTTCCAGATTCACTCTATCCTTCCATGCGGCACATGCAAGAATTACGTTTTGTTTTTGCTCTGTAATATAATTACAAACTGCTGATAAATTAGGAAACGATCCTGTGATAATCGCTTTTGCGTTTTTTGCAAGCGCCATGTGAAGCAGCTTTGTTCCATTGGTTGTGGTAAGCACTAAGGTTTTTCCCTTAATAAATTCTTTGGGATATGTAAATGGAGAATTGCCATACGCTAATCCTTCCGCAATTTTTCCATCTCTTTCTCCGGCAGTTATCACTTCCATCTGCTTGCCCAGCTTTATACATTCTGCAACACTATCAACCGGGATAATGCTTTTGGCGCCATTGTGTAATGCGGCAGCAATGGTTGAGGTTGCCCGTAACGCATCAATAATTACAACAATGCTGCTGCTTACTTCGTATAAATTTAAAAGTGCAGGAGAAAGACATGTGTATAGGGACGGTTTGTTTTTCAATTTTAAATCTGAATTTGAATTAATGATATCTCATACAAATGGCATCTTAACCACTTTGGCAATTAATAATTTAGCACGAACCTTTACATACACCTGCTGACCGATTGGAGAATACACTGTATTTACATATCCCATTGCAATTGCCTTACCCAGCGATGGTGATTGTGTGCCACTGGTTACCCTGCCGATGGCAGCGCCCATGTGATCTTTTATTTCGTAATCATGTCGTGGTATTCCTTTTTCTACCATTTCCAGTCCTACTAATTTTTGTGTTACACCTTCGGCTTTTTGTTTTTCTAAAATATCTTTTCCCACAAAATCTTTTGTGAATTTTGTGATCCAGCCAAGTCCGGCTTCCAAAGGTGAGGTAGTATCATCAATATCGTTTCCATATAAACAATAACCCATTTCCAAACGCAGCGTATCTCTTGCACCTAAGCCAATTGGTTTTATTCCCTGCGGGGCTCCTCCTGCATTAAAAATTGCATCCCATATCTTATCTGCTGCACCGTCCTTATCTTCAAAATAAATTTCAACTCCGCCTGAACCGGTATAGCCTGTAGCGCTTATTAATACATTATCAACACCTGCAAATTTCCCTTTCACAAATGTGTAATATTTTAAATTCATGATATCAAGATCCGTAAGCGGCTGCAATATCTTTGTTGCATTGGGACCCTGTATTGCAAGCAAACAGGTTTTATCAGAGATGTTGTGCATCTCAACATTTTTGATATTATGGCTGCTTATCCATGTCCAGTCTTTTTCAATATTGCCTGCATTCACCACCAGCATGTAAACTTTATTTTCTTCAATGCAATAAACAATAAGGTCATCTATTATTCCACCTTTTTCATTTGGCAAACAACTGTATTGGGCTTTACCTGCTGTTAATTTTGAAGCATCATTACTGGTTACGCTTTGAATAAGATCCAATGCATTTTCTCCTTTCAAAATAAATTCTCCCATGTGGCTTACATCAAAAACACCTGCATTGTTGCGAACTGTGGCGTGCTCATCATTTATACCTGTATAACTGATAGGCATATTGTATCCTGCAAACTCAGCCATCTTTGCCCCGAGTGCAATATGTTTTTGTGTGAATGGAGTATTTTTCATTGTCTGAACCTTGATTTTTAGGATTAGAGGAATTAATGTGAAATATTAATTAGTGTTGCAAATATACTGTCTGAACCATGATTTGGACAGATTTTTAGATTAATAAGATTTTTAATTGTAAGGTTATCGGCGCATATTTAAAAATAGTTTTCCTGAAAATCCATTAATCCCATTAATCATGGTTCAGACAAATAAAAAGGCTCCTGCTTTCGCAAAGAGCCCTCGCTTTGTTTCAAACTTCCTGACGGCAGTCAGGCTTCAACTTAACTATTGAAACTATTTTGGACCTCACCCTTCCCTCTCCAAAGGAGAGGGTGATAAATTAAATACTTAGCACAAAATCGAACTTTTTACTATCACGGCCGAAAGCCTCTGCATTATTATTTTGATCAATTTTTTCAAGCTTTTTTTCCAGCTCTTCTTTTTTCTTAAGCAGAGAATCTTTAATTTTTTGAACCTGCTTTTCTTTTACCACTTTTAGTGAATCAATTGTTTTTTGTGTTTGATCGTAACGATAACCAGGATTATCATTACCACTTTCATCATCCCGGTCATCAACAGTAACCTTAATTTTATTGGGTTCTATCTTTTTGTAATAAGTTCGTCTATGCCCCCAACCTTCGCTGGCAGGTTTTCCGTCCAAAGTGTACAAACCATCTTCTTTCATTACCAACTCCTCACCCTGATGGCCATACCACGAAAAACTTTCATTCTCCCAATCGTAATCATCCCCATTCTCACTCCATGGAAATTGAAACCGTTCCCAGTTACTCCATCCAACTCTGTTATTAATTTTAATTCTTTTGCCTACTGGCACTGCAATGTTTATTACAACATGCTGGTTCCTGAATTTATCCTGTTCGGTAATTGGAATTCCTCTATCAATTAATAATGTAGAATCTTTTTGTGAAACATTGTAATTCATAAGGGCTGCCAACGTATCGGCATAATGTCTTGTACGTCCACTACAAAATTTTGTCAGCGTAACCTGAAAGCTATCATTAGTTGATTTTATAATCCTAATGCTGACATTATCTACATAAGCAGTATCCTCATTAATACTTCCAAATGGTTCCATTATAAACCTATTGTATCTACCTGTATTATTGTTAGATATTTCCAGCATATTGACTGTTGGATTTGACAGGGCAATTTTTTCTTCAGTTACATTGTTAAGGCTTCTGAAATCTCTGCCAACGGAAACTATTAAAGAAATAAAACAGATAACTCCTGCCAGCCACAGTATCAAAAAACTCCATCTCATCATTCTGCTTTTGCTCCTGATCTTTGCAATCCTCCTGATTATCCAGGTTATAATACCAATTACGGGTACATAAATAAGGAATAATAAAGTGCCCCATGCCAGTGCATTTTGCCAGCCGTCTTTTAATAAATAATCTTTAAAAGGAAATATGCCGGTTGCCGCAATAGCAAAGCCAAATGAGGTTATAGCGAAAATTGCTAACAGAAAATATAAAAATATCTTAACCAGTACAATTATTATATCTCCCAAAGACGTTCTTGTTCTTCTTGCAACATATGCCGCTTCCGGTGCAACATTACTTCCTTTTTGATGTACGAATTCTTTTGCTTCCTTACCAAATTTTTTCATTCTTTCTTTTACTTCTTTCATTTCTTCGGTCACAGAATTTTTTATTGAATTCAGATCAACTCTTTCTCCTTTCATTTCTAACTTCTCTGATGTTGTTGTAGCCTCGGGAATTACAAGCCAAAGAATAATATAGATCAATAAAGTGCCGGGACTAAATGAAAAACTAACGAAGTGAGGAAATGTGAATGGCCCGAAATGTCCCCATCTGAAGAAAAAAGAAATAAAAGGTATTAAAAAAATTATCCTTGGTATCCAAACATTAATATTAAAATAACTGGCAATACCGCTGCAAACACCTGCTATTATTTTATCATCCGGATTTCTATACAATCTTTTACGAACACCATTTTGTACCGAATCGCTGCTGGGAACAAAAGCCCACAATAATAAATAGGCAAAAAATCCAATTCCGGAAAAGATGAACACGAGCCTAACAATTATTGGTTCAATATTAAAATAAGCCGCGATACCGCTACATACGCCACCAAGTACTTTGTTGTTAGCATCACGATACAACTTTTTACCCGATTGAGTAAAAGCAGTTTGCTGATACGCTCCTTTAGACTCCTGGTCTTTATTTGTATAAGAACTATCGGCTGATGCATTATCAGCATCTGCTAAATCCTGCGGACGACCAATATTATTTATAATGGCATTAATGTCATCATCCGTAATACAGGTTGCGCCATTTTTAATACGCTCCTGAAAAAGCTCACTGATGCGGCTTTCAATATCGTTTATAATTTCATCCTTGCCTTCTTCATTTGCGAAATAAATTCTCAGGCTATCGGTATATTGCTTCAATAGGTCGTAAGATGTTTCCTCAATAGGAACCACTCTTCCCTGGAAATTTATGTTTATTACTTTTTTCATCTCTGTAGTATTTATTGGTTTGTTGAAGTTGAAGTCTTAGTTAAATTTTTATCCGAGGTAATCATTTCTACAGCATTGGCAAGTTCCTGCCATGTAGTCTCTAATTCTTTATAAAATGCCGCTCCTTTTTCAGTAAGCATAAAATATTTTCTTGGGGGGCCGCTGTTGCTTTCTACCCATCGATAGGTTAAAAATTCTGCGTTTTTTAACCGGGTAAGGAGAGGATAAAGTGTTCCTTCCAGGATATTAAGATTAGCCGCCTTCATTTTATCAATGATATCAGAAGGGTAAGCTTCGCCTAATTGAATTACTGAAAGAATACAGAATTCCAGAACTCCTTTTCTCATTTGGCTTGCTGTGTTATCTATATTCATGACGTCTGTTTTTTTGATCTGTTTTTCTTAATTCTTAACCAAAGATAACAACTAATTTAATACTATGCAATACATAATACCATATTTTTTATAGTAGCTGGCGGTGTAATGTATCTTTATTTTAGATGAAATCCTTGTCTGTATTGGATTTTAAGTGGTTTCGCTTATAAAAAATAATTTCACTTTAATGGATGAGTGGTAG
>JADGPX010000283.1 GCA_017882215.1 Chitinophagaceae bacterium
ACTTAGTTTCCGCGAGGAGCACAGAGATGTGACCTGCGCATAAGAAGTTTTGTTAATAGCTTCGATGTGAGCCCCTGCAGCCCAGCTGTAACCAATTATACCAACATTGTATTTCTTCATACGATTATGTTATAAAACATATTTGGATTGAAAACTATATTAATTTTAAAATAACTATTAGTAACCATGAATATAAATTTCAAAATCGCTTGAAAATCAATAATATTATATAAATGATTTCTGCTACTCATAAATTATAATAAAAACCAGTGTTGTTAGGTTATAAACCAGAAATAATTTTTTCGAGATACTTTTTCGTTTTTAAAATGTATTCGCTATTTCGTTCAGCAAGTTCATATTCTATTGTTATATTCCCGGTGAAATCCAACTTCTTAAGATATGAAATTATTTCCGGAAAATTTACCTCCCCTTGAGGAATAGGTACCTCTTTACCTAATTCATTTGGATTAGTGGGATAGTTTCCGTCTTTTGCATGAAGAGCCTTAACATACTTTCCAATAACCTTCAAACCATCTGATGGATTTGCTTTTCCATACATCACAAGATTTGCTGTGTCGTAATTCACAAAAAGATTTCCTGTTCCAATATCCTGAATTGCCCTGAGGAGTGTAACCGGTGTTTCCTGTCCTGTTTCAAAATAGATATCAATACCCTGTTTCAGAGCATATTTCCCGATAGGTTTCATAGTCTTAATGAACTCAAGATACAGAACATCTTTAGGATCTTCCGGGATAAAACCAAAATGGGCATGTACAGCAGGAATACCTGAAGCTTTGCAAAAATCAATACCCTGTTTTAATCGTTCTACTCGTGCAGGTCGGTTTTCGCGAGGTACAAGACCTATCGTCGATGGACCCTCAGTAAAGTTCCATTTGTAAGTACCCGGCCCCATACAGATAAGTGAAGTTGCTTTCAAATAGTATTTTTCAAGGGAGGCAGACACCCGCACAGCAAGTTGCGGGGAATAAGTATCAATACTGAGTTGGCAGGTAGGAAACCCAAGGTCTCTGACAATTTTTAACTCTTCTTCCGGATTGTTTGCGGCTGAGATTACTCCCAATAAAATATTGTTTGAAAGTTCTTTTAATCTAACTGTTGCTTCACTTCCAAAAGAGGAGACAACACCAGGTATTGCAGCAATCATAGCTGTGGAATATATAAACTTCCTTCGATTAATTTTTACCATTTTACTTCTGTTTTATTTATCAAATTGCGTTAAATTTAACTTTGGGTCTGTTTTTTCAGTTGAGAGATCAATCTCATCCCAGGTAACAAGCTCCTGTCTGGCTGCAGCTTCTCTTCCAAGTATCGCACTAAGAGTTGAATCGCATCCAGAACGAAGCTGATTAAGGTATTTACCAGTTTCTATGCTATTAATAAACGATTTCCCTTTATTCTTGTCAGCATCATCAAGTGATGATAGAGAAGCTCTTGTTGCTATCTGTTCAGGCGTAAGCGTAGCACCTGATTTAATTACACCTGAATCCCATTCATTTTCGCCTTTAATAAATACTCCGCCTGAATAATGAGCTTCAGCAATTCCTTTGGTTCCCACAAATCTTGCACATACATCCCCAAAAGTAGGACCAAACTGTGTAGACTGAAGGCTTACATTTACATCGTTCGGATATTTGTAAATAACCTGATAATTAGTCCATGTATTTCCAAAATCCATACAACCTTTTTTCCCACCTGCACCGATAGCATGAAGTGGGGTACCTTGCAATGCCCAATTGCAAATATCAATCATGTGAATTCCCTGGTCTAACAATATTCCGCCTGATAGTTCATTGAAATGAAAATGGTTCCTAATGCGCGCTTCATCGTACGACATTCCGTTAATTGGTTTTAATGGAACACCCGAAGAAAAGTAATATATCTGAGCACTGATTAAGTCGCCAATATCACCCTGTTGAATTCTTTTTACCATTTCAACATATGGTGTTGCATAACGAATTTGAAAACCTATAACAACACTTAGTCTATTATTTAAATTTTCACTCACGTTTTGTATTCTTTTACAACCGTCAATATCAATAGCGGCAGGCTTTTCGCAATACGCGTGCTTACCTGCACCAACTGCAGCTTCTAAAATTTCAGGATGAGCATAGGCAGGTGTCGAAATTAATACTGCATCAACATCCTTATTGTCTAATAACTTAAGATACGCTTTTGATCCCTGATAAATATTTTCCTTTTGGATTTCTGCAAATCCTTTGTTTGCATTACATTTATTTATAGATTCCCTGGCAAGGATTAATTTGTCACTAAAAATATCTGCTAAAGCAATAATGTCAATATTTGTATTTGCTGACATTGCAGAAATAACGCCAGTACCCCTGCTTCCACATCCAATAAATCCCATACGGATGGCTGAATTGTTTTTTGAACCAAATGTGATAGCTGGCTTTAAAATAGTAAAGGCTGAAACAGCGGTTGCACTTTTCAGAAAAGTTCTACGTTCCATTTTTTTCATGATATTTTCTTTATTTAAATAGTTTTAATCAGTTTGAAAATTAGGTGTTATTAACAATATTATTTATGAAATCAACATTTTCAGTTTTTATAAGGGTGATATTTCTTTAAAGCGGACACCTATTTACAAAAATTATTTTAATGTTTGATAAATAGGCGATTATGTTCTTTAATATAATGGATTTCATCGTAAGTATTGAAGCATAAGTTATGAAAACATCTGATCAAATAATCATCAAAGAATTGAAACGCATCATTTTGATGCAGGCACAGGAAATTACGCTGTTGAAGCCAATCGATCTGAATCACCATTACATAATGAGACAAACATAACATTATACCCCATTTGGACAAATTTAATTGCAGTTCCATCGGCCTCAATATCGCAGTTGTCTGGGTGCACACCGATTACGATAACATTTCTTGCCTTATTCTGTACATTCAAAGTAAATGCGATTGCACACGCAACAATTAGTAAAATGAATATTCAATTCATTAAATTTATGTTTAATGATTAAGAACGGTTATATGGTTTAGTTTAACTCTTCTATGCGCATATTTTTCCACCGAACCTTAATTCCGCCTCCGCTGTGGATCTGAAGAGCTATCGAGCCATCGGCTTTGCCGATTTTTTCATCGGTCAAATCGACCATGGGCTTCCCGTTTAGCCAGGTTTGTACCCTTGCCCCTTCAACACGTAAACGCATTTTATTCCATTTCCCAGGTTTAAGGATGTTTTCCTTTTCATCCTCTATCTGTGCTAACCAGCCGCGTCCATATGATTCGTAAATACCTCCTGAATCCTGTCCTTTCGGAGCAATTTCGCATTGCCATCCAGCTATTTTAGTACCTTCAATAGTCGAACGGAAAAATATACCACTGTTTCCATTGCTTTCTTGTAGAAACTCAACGGACAAATCAAAATTTTTGTAGAACTTATTCGTAGCTAGATAACCATATTGCTTATCCGGGCCACTTTCGCAAACCAACTGGCCTTTATCCACATACCATTTTTCAGTACCGTAAATTTTCCAGCCGGTAAGGTCT
>JADGPX010000063.1 GCA_017882215.1 Chitinophagaceae bacterium
GCTACCGCTGCTCTACTTCGCGATATATAGTTTTAGCTCTTTTCTTTGTTGCGAAGGGAGGGTTCCAAACCTCCGTCCGCCTCCCGGCGGATATGAGCCTGATCCCGAAACCTCGGGACTGCTCTACTTCGCGATGTAATGTGCAAATTTACGCTGTAATAGCTTTGCTCCCAAATTTATATACGATTGTGATGTAGAAAAGTTACATAAAGAAAATATTTTTATAATACCTTTGCATTGCTTCATAAATAAATCAGAAGCAAAGTTCCCGGGGTGCTTCCCGCCAATTGGCGGGATCGCTGAGAAATACCCGCAGAACCTGATCAGGATAATACCTGCGAAGGGAGGATGACCATCTTTTATTTTCTTCTCCTCTTTTTCGTTGGCTTATCTAATTTATTAAATGATAAATTATTTATGCAATGAAAAAAATTATTACACTATTTATTTTAACCGGCATTTCTATTTCGGTATTTTCCCAGAACAAAAAAAGCGATACGCTTCTTTTACAGCCTATTGAAATAAAAGCGGTAAGAGCCAATGATAAAGCGCCATTCACAAAAACCAATCTTACAAAAAAAGATATAGAGAAAGTAAACCTTGGGCAGGACCTGCCATTTATATTAAATCAAATACCATCGGTCGTTATAAATTCTGATGCAGGAAATGGCTTAGGCTATACAGGTATACGCATAAGAGGTACAGATGCTACAAGAATAAATATGACCTTGAATGGAATTCCTTACAACGACGCTGAAAGCCAGGGAATTTATTTTGTTGATCTGCCGGATATAGTTTCTTCTGTCAACAGTATACAGGTGCAAAGAGGTGTTGGCACATCATCCAATGGCGCTGGCGCATTTGGGGCAACCATAAATTTATCAACCAATGAAATAAATGATTCAATGTATGAAGAGTTGAATAATAGTTACGGCTCTTTTAATACATGGAAACATACACTTAAAATCGGTTCAGGTTTACTAGGAAAACATTTTACCATTGACGTAAGGGGATCATTAATAAACAGTGATGGATTTATTGACAGAGCCACATCTGATCTTAAATCTTTTTATGTAAGTACTGCCTATCTTTCTTCCACAAATTCATTACGCTTAAATATTTTTTCAGGAAAAGAAAAAACTTACCAGGCATGGTATGGTGTTCCTGAAAGCTATTTAGATACCAACAGAACCTACAACCCAGCAGGTACGGAAAAACCCGGAACACCTTACGAAAATGAAACGGATAATTATTGGCAAACTCATTATCAGCTTTTTTATAATCATAAAATAAATGCTCAATGGGCTTTTAACACCGCAGTTTTTTTTACAAAAGGATATGGTTATTATGAAGAGTACAGGGCTGCCCAAAATTTTACAGATTATGGCTTACCCGATTATCAAAACGGCACACAGGTAATTACGCAAACAGATTTAATAAGACAATTATGGTTAGATAATAATTTTTACGGAGGTATCTTTTCTTTTCAGCAACAAAGCCAGCGATCCCAATTTACATTAGGAGGCGGATGGAATAAATATGATGGCAAACATTATGGCATAGTAACATGGGCACAGGTTGGTTTTCCAAAAGATTATCATTTTTATGATCTTACAGCACACAAGCAGGACTTTAATATTTACAGTAAACTTCAGCAACAGTTAACTCAGCACTGGCAAGGCTTTGCGGATATACAGGCAAGAGCAATAAAATATAATATTAATGGTTTTCAAAATAATCCTCAGTTAATTATTAATAAAAATTATTTGTTCATCAATCCAAAACTTGGCATCACTTATAACAAAAATAATTTACAGGCATACCTCTCTTATTCGATGGCTGGCAAAGAGCCTAACCGTGATGATTTTGAAGCAGGTATTAATCAACAACCAAAACCTGAAACTTTACATGATATAGAATTAGGCGCTGAGAAAAAAACTTTGAATTACTCATATGGCGCAACTGCCTACTACATGTATTATCATAACCAATTGGTACTAACAGGAAAAATTAATGATGTGGGAGCATACACAAGAACAAATACTCCTTCCAGCTATCGTTTGGGAATTGAGCTACAGGGAAAAGCCAACTTATTGCCGTGGTTAAATGCTTCAGCAAATATTGCTTTCAGCAAGAACAAAATAAAAAATTTTACAGAGTATGTAGATGATTATGACAATGGCGGGCAAAATACTTTTCAATATCATAATACCGATATTTCATTTTCGCCTAATGTAGTTGCAGGATGTACAATAAATTTTATTCCTCTTAAAAATGCAGAAATAGGTTTTTTATCAAAATATGTGGGAAGAGAATTTTTGGATAATACATCTAAAATTTCAAGGAGTCTTAATCCCTTTTATATTCAGGATGCAAGATTGAGTTATACGCTTAATAATAAAATACCCAGAGAAATAAATTTCATCTTTCAGGTAAATAATATTTTTAATAAAAAGTATGAGCCTAATGGCTATACGTTTAGTTATTTCTACTCAGGAAATCTGACAACAGAAAATTATTTTTTCCCAATGGCGGGTACAAATTTTATGGCAGCGATAAATATAAAATTCTAATCGTGAAACGTCAGACGTGAAAAGACAATCTCACGTTTCACGTCTGACGTTTCACGATCATTTATATTTTTCCTGCCATCCCAGCATTCCGCCTTCAAGATTTTTTGTGTTGATAAAGCCAAGTTGTTCCAATACCATAGCGGCTATACCACTACGGTTGCCGCTGCGGCAATAGCAGATCACTTCCTTATTTCGCAGGTCTTCAATATCTTCTATTTGCATGCTTTGTATCTTTCCCAATGGAAACAAAATGCCGCCGATATTAAACTCTGCATTCTCATGCGGTTCTCTTACATCAAGCAAATGAATCTGCTCCCCGGCATCTAATCTTTTTTTAACTTCTTCGGCTGTTATATTTGTCATTGAAGTAAATCTTTTTGATCTTTCGTTTTTAAACTATCCACTTCAAGCGGCGTTGGTGAAAGCCACACATCCATGGTTTGCCCGGGACGAATATAGAGCGGTGTTTTATCTATATCAAATCTTTCAGGGTTTTGTTTATATACAAAAGCAGCAGCAGTATCTTTTACAGTTGTCATTGCTATTACTGAAGCAAGCGTAATACCTTTTGTTTCCAGTAAGGCTTTTGCTTCTGCAAAAGTTAATCCTACAAGATCAGGAACCAGCATTTGCTGCACCTCTAATCCGCCGCCGATGATTAAAGTTATCTGGGCTCCCCATGGAACTTTTGTGCCTGCTGTAATTCTGGAGCCATTGTATTGTTGCTCTAAAACTGAGCCTTTCATAAAATCGGGGCGATAAATAGTATCTCCTAACCGAAGGTGATTTCTTTGAAGCATATCGTATGCAAACCGAAAACTTAAACCTTCCAGTTTGGGCATATTAATAGCCGGAGTAGTTGCTCTGTTTATAGTTAAAAAAACAGTACGGTTTACTTTTACAGTTGCATCAGGATCAGGCAACTGTTTTATCACTGTATACCTTGGAATGCTGTCAAAATAAACTGAATCCTGTATTATCACATCAAAGCCTCTGGACTCTAATATCTTTATTGCATTGTCAACATTTTGCCCTTTAACTGCTGGCACCTTTAAATATTCTCCATGATGTGTAAACCAGCTTAAAGATTGCAAAAACAAAAAACCAATTAAAAATACCAACGCTAAAGAGGCTAATAAGTTTACCCAAAAAGGTTGCTTAGTAAGATATATAAAAAGTTTTTTCATTCCTGTTGTAAGAGATAGGATAAAGGTGCAATTTAATTATCAATTATGTAAACACTCTTCAATTAATGCGGTATAAAAATCCTGTAAGCTCCACCCCATTGCATGCACCTGCTGGGGAACAATGCTGGCCTCGCTTTGCCCGGGCACGGTATTTATTTCCAGCATATAAGATTTGCCCTCTTCTTCATTATAAATAAAATCAATTCTTACAATTCCTTTGCAATTAAATACCTGGTATATTTTTACTGCGGCTTCTCTTATTTTTTCTGCTATCAACTCATCTACTTTTGCAGGTGTAACTTCTTCGCTGGCGCCTAAGTATTTAGCCTCGTAATCAAAAAAATCTTTTTTAGAAATTATCTCCGTTATCGGCAATGGAATTATTTCACCTTTTGATTTAAATACTCCAATAGTAAGTTCTCTCCCGCTAATAAATTCTTCCACCAAAACCTGGTCATCTTCATTAAAAGCTTTTTCTATTGCTTTGCCTAATTCTTCTGAAGGTGAATTTACTTTGCTCATACCAATGCTGGAGCCTCCATTATTTGGTTTTATAAAAACAGGAAAGCGCAGGCTCTTTAATAATTCATCAGGACTTTTAAAACTATTTTTAAACAGAAGAACCGAACGTGACACATCGATGCCATTGAATGCAGCAACCGCTACTGTAAAGCTTTTATTAAATGTAAGCGCCGAGGTTGCGGCATCGCAGGAAGTATAAGGTATGTGAAGTGTATCAAAATAGCCCTGTAATTTTCCATCTTCGCCTGGTGTGCCATGGATACCGATCAACACCGCATCAAAAGTAATTTTCTCTTCATCAATGGTTATTGAAAAATCATTTTTATCAACTTCTATCTTATCTCCTGAAGATAATTTGTAGAACCATCCATCGGTAGTGATATCTATCTTATAAAGATTCCATCTTTCTTTATCAATATTTTTTTCAATAGTAATAGCTGATTTATAAGAAATTTCAGCTTCGCCGGAAAAACCACCTGTAACAAATGCAATGTTTAGTTTCATTTAGTTGATGTGTTTATCATAAGTCATTGGTCATTGGTCATTAGTCATTAGTTATTAGGTCAACTGATTATTGCTGAAATTATAAAATTTTGTATTGACTTATTGACAATTGACTTATTGACTATTGACTATTGACTTATTGACTATTGACTATTGACAATTGACTTATTGACTATTGACTTGATGAATGCGGAACATTATTAATTCCTTCATTACCCGTATCCAGAACAAATTTCCATTTACCATCTTTTTGTTTTTTCCAGATGCTTAGATAGGTTCCCTGTAAGGTTGTATTCTGCAATTGTAAATTATAAATTCCATAAGAATATCCTAAATCTCCTGATGCAGAAACCTGTGCTGCAGTAGGCTCCCACGTTAAGGTATAAGATGAATCATTTATTTCTGTTAAATATTCTATTGCATTAGCGCCAATCATTGGCGGATGGGCGGGACGAAGTAAAATTCCATCATCATCCATATATTCAATAAAAGCTTTTTTCATTCCCTGCCTGCTGCTTACTGTAGAAAATTCTTTATCAGTTTTTATTATCTCATTTTTCCATGCAGCTTCTTTATTCATCTGGCTTGTAGGGCAACCGGTAAGACTTACAGTTATGAGAGCGATAACGAATGATCTGAAAAATATTTTTACCATAAGTACCAATTTTAAAAAAAGGCGAAAGTATTAAGATACTCTCGCCGTTGGAGCAGGAAATATCACCTGCTTGTTATAGACCGAAGCCTTAAAATTATATATGAAGCTTTTCTTTTTTAGCTAATAATTCTTCTACGGTTTCTCTGTACATCTCATCCGGTATACAACAATCAACCGGGCACACTGCAGCACATTGCGGTTCCTCATGAAAGCCCTGGCATTCGGTGCATTTATTCGGAACAATATAATAGATATCATTTTCTATCGGCGGGTTGCGCTGTTCAGCATCCAGCTGTGTTCCATCCATAAGTTTTACCATTCCCTTCACTGTAGTACCATCAGAAAAAGCCCACTCAACTCCTCCTTCGTAAATTGCATTGTTAGGACACTCAGGCTCACAAGCCCCGCAGTTTATACATTCATCTGTTATTTTAATAGCCATATATTTCTTTTTTAAAGCTTAAACGAAGCTGTGAATTATTCACGAATTTTGCATTCTTTTCTTTACAAATATAAAAAGAATATTGTTTGCAAATGAATTTAGCTGAAAGAATTGATTTAATGATAGAAGTGGGAAAATATTTACAATCCGATCACGAAGATTGGCAGATAGTAAAACAAAAAGCTTTTGAAAAAAACAGATGGTTTATTCCTGAATTTATAAACCTTTCGGTAAAAAATATTGTAACTGAGTTTTTACAAAAAGATAAGCTGGAAAGATGGACCAGGTCTTATTATTTAGATGATAATATCACCCCAAAAAATGTTGGGATTGTAATGGCAGGCAATATTCCACTTGTGGGTTTTCATGATTTTTTATCAGTGTTTATAGCAGGGCATAAGCAAACGATAAAATTATCCTCAAAAGATGATGTATTGCTAAAGCATATTACGGATACGTTATTTGAATGGCAGCCATCATTGCATAATTCGATATCATTTGCTGATATGCTGAAAGGTTGCGATGCCTACATAGCTACGGGCAGTAATAATACCGCCCGTTATTTTGATTATTATTTCGGAAGGTTTCCAAATATCATACGCCGTAACCGCACATCTGTTGCCATTCTTACAGGAAATGAAACTGCAGATGAACTTGAGTCACTTGCAGATGATGTGCATTTATACTTTGGATTGGGTTGTAGAAATGTCACCAAAATTTATGTACCTGCGGAGTATGATTTTGTGCCATTGCTTAATGCCTTTAAAAAATACGCTTACTTTTCGGACCATACCAAATACAGGAATAATTATGATTATAACCTTGCATTGCTGATTATGAACAATGTTTATTATATGACTAATGAGAGCATTTTGCTGGTAGAGAACGAACAGCTTTTTTCACCGATCAGCCAATTGAATTATAGTTTTTATACCGATATAAACCAGCTACAGCAAAGGCTGGAAAATGATGGAAATATTCAATGCATTGTGGGAGATAATATCGTTTTTGGCAAAGCGCAGCAACCTTCCCTGTTTAGTTATTCTGACGGAATAGATACAATGCAATTTTTACTTTCATTATAATCTGCCAAAATATTTATTACAGTCAGTTTTGTCATTTACATTTTTGTCAAAAAATTTTTTTTTAATTTTATAGAATAATAAACCTACGAAGTGCTTCCTAATTTAATGTTAAAGCTATCGGGCGGTTGGGGTTTACTTAAAACACTTCGTTTATTTGTAATTGTATAGGCATGTGATTTGATGCTTCTTACAAACAAAACTTTTTACATTTTAAAATTTCAGATAAATGAAACCTAAACACATTTTGTCAACTATTATCATCAGCGCTCTTACTACTCTTGGTGTTATTTTTGGCTACAGTAAATTTCAGCAAAACAACAATCCTAATTTTCAATCCGGATTTAATGTTCCTGCTAATTATAAATATGCAGGTTTTTTTAACCAGGACGGATCACCGGGTGCAGGGCCTGCAGATTTTACACAAGCTGCAACCGCAGCTATTCCTACAGTGGTACATATTATTACCAAGACAAATCCAAGACAGGTGAATAATAATTTGCAAAATCAAAAAAATCCTTTTTCTGATATGTTCGGTGATGATCTGTTCGATCAGCTTTTTGGAAACGGAAATCGCCAAAGATCAATGCCACAAAGAGCTTCAGGCTCAGGCGTTATTATAAGTGATGATGGTTATATTGTTACTAACAACCACGTAGTAGCAGGCGCAGATGAAGTAACCGTTACATTAAGTAATAAAAAAAGCTATACCGCTAAAGTTATTGGTGCAGACCCTTCTTATGACCTTGCAGTTGTAAAAATAAGCGCCAACAATTTACCTTTTATGCTTTATGGTAATTCAGATGATACCAAGATCGGGCAATGGGTATTAGCAATTGGCTATCCGCTAACTTTAGAAACTACAGTAACTGCCGGAATAATAAGTGCAAAAGGCAGAACTCTTGGATTAAACAGAGATAGAACGGGCAAAAAAGATCTGGCCGTAGAATCTTATTTGCAAACAGATGCAGCAGTAAATATGGGAAATAGCGGTGGTGCATTAATTAATACAAACGGGCAACTGATTGGCATTAATTCAGCCATTGCTTCTCCAACCGGAGTGTATGCAGGATATTCTTACGCCATACCTGTAAATATTGTAAGAAAAGTGGTAAATGATCTTATTAAATACGGCAGTGTGCAAAGAGGATTTTTAGGCGTTCAGTTTAAGGATGCAGCAGTAATGTCGGATGAGGAAAAGAAAATGAATAATATTCCTTTAAATGTTGATGGTATTTATATAGATGATGTATCTCCTAATAGCGGAGCTTATGCAGCGGGTATCCGAAAGGGCGATGTGATAAGAAAAATAAATGATGCTACTATCGAGTCAGGTTCTGATATGCAGGAGCAGATTAGCCGTTTTAAACCGGGAGATAAAGTAAATGTAACCTATGAAAGAAACGGAGCTTTGAACACACTGGCGGTTACCTTAAAAAATAGCTCAGGCAATTTTGATATTGTAAAAGCCGAAACAATGGTAGACAGATTAGGTGCTGACCTTGTTACCTTAGACAGCAAACTGGCAAAGAATTATGGAATTGCAGGCGGTGTGATAGTTAAAAAAATAAATGTTGGAGGAGCTATTGATGATCAAACAAGAATGAGAGATGGATTTATAATTACTAAGGCTAATGGTAAACCAGTAAAATCTGTTGATGAATTAAGATCAGTAATTGGTACTTCTAAAGATGTAAAGATTGAAGGCGTATACCCGGGATATGAAGAAACTTTCGAGTATCCTTTGGACTTAGGCGATACTAAATAAAATTAAAATCATTCAAGTGGAAGCCCTGCATGAGCAATGCTTGTAACTCCCTTCTCTCCCGATGCTTCGGGATGGAGGAGGGTTGAGGATGAGGTTGAAGCTCTCTAAATTTTAGAGGGCTTTTTCTTTTTCATATACCAGGTAATTCCATGGTTGTAGTTCGATGTTTTGTTTTTCAGAAAGATCAATTACATCTTTATCAAAAACATTTATAAATCTTCCATTTAGAATATCATTAAAAATTTCAAGGATAATTATTTCTGCGGATAAATTTAAAATAACCAAAACTTCATCACCACCGTTCTTTCGTACAAAGGCAAAAATTTTATCATCATTGTTAGTTTCAATTTTATAGGTAACCACATTGGTATCAGCAGCACGCAATGCTGCATTTGTTTTTCGCATGTGTAATAAAGTTCTATAAAAATCATGCAGTTCACATTGCTGCTTCCACTCTATTTGGTCTTTATCAAAGAAATGTAATCTTTTGTAATTCGGTAATTCCTGTCCGCTGTAGATCATAGGGATACCATACCATGTACAACTGAATACAGCAAATGCTTTAGCCGCTTTGCCGTATTTTTCATATTCAGTTCCATTCCAGCTATTCTCATCATGATTACTTGTAAAATATACCCGGAAAGCATCTTTAGGAAATGAAATATCATATTGTTGCAGAACTGTAAACAAATTTTTTAGACCATTTTGCTTTTTACAAAATTTTTCTATTGCATGCATCCACTTCCATGTATAGGTTGCATCAAATACTTCATGATAATTTGCTTCCTCACATTCAGCCAGCCAAAAAAGATCCGCTTTGGATCTTTGTAATTCTGTTCTGGCTTTTCTCCAAAATTCCAATGGAACCAAATGCGCCATATCACATCTAAAACCATCTATATCACATGTGTCAATCCAAAACTTCATAGCATCAATCATCGCTACTTGCATTTGCTGATTATCATAATTTAATTTACTTACATCTTCCCAGCCGTTGGGATGAACAATTTGATTTGAATCATCATAGCAAAAAAAATCCGGATGCTCCTTTATCCAAACATTGTCATTCCCTGTATGGTTAGCTACCCAGTCAATTATTATTTTAAAACCAAGATGGTGTGCATATTTAACCAGGTCAATAAAATTCTGTAAAGAACCAAATTCAGGATTAACAGTTGTATAATTTTGCACAGCATAATAACTTCCTAAAGTTCCTTTTCTGTCTTTAATACTGATCGGGGTAATTGGCATAAACCACAACACCTCTACCCCCATATCTTTGAGCCTCGGTAAATGTTTTTTAAATGCCTGAAAGGTTCCCTTCCGGGTATATTGCCTCACATTTACTTCATAAATATTAGTATCGTAACTCCATCCCGGATGTGAAAATTGCATGTTAGAATTTAGAGGTTTAACTTAATGACTTATTGACCATTGACCATTGACCATTAACTTTGCACAATATTACATGAAGCAGTTTAATGTTCCCATAACATACAGAAGCCATTTAATTTCTGCCATTAAAAATAAACGCAGGACACAGGATAAATTAAAAAAAGATTTTACACCCACTTTTTTAGATTTTGGCTCTTTGCATATATATCTTGCCCGCCACTTTGGTTTTTGTTATGGTGTTGAAAATGCAATAGAAATATCTTTCAGAACGGTTGAGGAAAATCCCGGCAGAAGAATTTTTCTGTTAAGTGAAATGATACATAACCCATTAGTAAATGATGATCTAAAAAAAAGAGGTGTACAATTTTTGATGGATACCCATGGCAATTTGCTTATTGATTTTGATACGCTTACTTCAGATGATATTGTTATTATACCTGCATTTGGAACAACGCTTGATATCGGGAATAAATTAAAAAGTATCGGGATAAAAATTGAGAAATATAATACCACATGCCCCTTTGTTGAAAAAGTATGGAACCGTGCAGAAGCCATAGCCGCAAAGAATTATACCATTATTATTCATGGAAAACCAAAACATGAAGAAACAAGAGCAACCTTTAGTCACAGCGCTTCAAATGCACCTACGGTAATTGTAAATGACATGAATGAAACAATAGAGCTGGCAAAATATATTACCAGAGAAAAACCATTAAATCTTTTTTATGAAGAATTTAAAGGCAAATATTCTGAAGGATTTAATGTTGAAAAAGATCTGCAAAGAATTGGAGTTGTAAATCAAACTACAATGCTGGCAAGCGATACGCAGGCAATCGCAGATTATTTAAGACAAACTATAATAACAAAATATCATCTTACAGAAGAAAATATTGAAGAAAGATTTGCTGATACCAGGGATACATTGTGTTATGCAACTTATGAAAATCAGAGTGCTGTTTATGGCTTGCTAAAAACCGATGCAGACCTTGCCATTGTAGTAGGAGGTTACAACAGTTCCAACACATCTCACCTGGTAGAGTTATGCAAGGAGAAATTACCTACATATTTTATTGATTCAGCAGAAAGAATATTGTCGCAGGATAAAATATTACATTATGATTTTCATAATAAAACAGAAAAGGAAACTGATAATTTTTTACCTCCAAAAAATCCTGTCAAAATTCTCATTACAAGCGGAGCAAGCTGCCCTGATGCATTGGTGGAAGATGTAATAAATAAATTGCTTTCCTATTTTCCTGTTAATAAAACTGCTGAAGAAACGATTGCAAAATTTGCATAAAAATCATTCAGGTCGTTTAAGAACTTTCCTCACAAGCTGTAAAGCAAAATCAAATTGTTCTTTCTCTGTAAGATGGGTATTATCCAATTCAATGGCATCATCTGCTTTGCGAAGCGGGCTAACTTCCCTGTGAGAATCAATATAGTCACGCATTTCAAGATTTGTTTTTATTTCTTCAATAGTAACGTTGGGATTTTTTTCAAACAATTCTTTAAATCTGCGTTCTACTCTTACAGGCCCATCAGCTACCATAAATATTTTTAATTCAGCTTTGGGGAAAACAGTGGTGCCTATATCTCTTCCATCCATAACAATCCCTTTTTTCTCCCCCAATTTTTGTTGCCGGGCTACTGCAAATTTTCTAACCTCTTTTATTGCTGCTACATCACTTACTTTTTCTGCAATAACAAGATCCCTGATAACATACTCTACATTCTCTCCATTTAAATAAATTTCTGACTGCTGTGTTTTATCATTAAAATTGAATTCAATAGTTACATTTTTTAATGCCTGCTTTACTTCTTTTGCCTCCGTCCAATCTACATGATTTCTTAAAAAATATAAAGTGATGGCACGATACATTGCGCCGCTATCAATATATAAATAGCCTAATTTTTTTGCAAGCTGTTTTGCCAAAGTGCTTTTACCGCAGGCTGACCATCCATCAATTGTGATAATAATTGCCATATGCGCAAAAATGGTTTAAAAATAAAGAAGAACAAAAAAGAATTGAATATGACAGCAAAAAAAAATGCCATCCCACAAAGAGATGGCATTCAAAAGAGAGATATTTTTTAGGCTTCGGTAGTTTCTTCCTTTTTAACCCCGCCTTTTATTTCAAATCTTGGTGTCTCAGCAGTTTTCATTTCCATTTAAAGATAAGCCAACAATTTTTCAACTCTGGAAATGAAACCCCGATGGAACGGAAAAGGTAACAAATTGGTAATTCTTTATAATAAAACTTAACTTTAATCTGGATTTTTAAATACTTCAATATTGACTAAGGATAAGTGATATAAGATTCATATTCTAATTTGAAAATGACTGATAATGCAAAGACCAGTTTTCTTAAGAAAGTTTATCTTTTTCTTATACTCTTGATTTCAATGGCCGGATTTGTTCCGAAAAATGCTACAGTATTTAGGACAATTGCAATGTTTTGCTCTCTTACTTTTGCATTTTATTTAGGCAAATATCAGCCTGAGAATTCTGACTTAGCTATTTTATATTTCATACTTAGCGAAGTCTTTTATTTAAGCTTTATAACAATTGTCCTTTCAAAAAATGGGCTTCGTCATTGGTTTATCAGAAGATGGGGTAATGAAAATGAGGGGTAATTTGCTTATGAAGCGATACTTGGTTTTCTGTTTTTTCATAATGGAGTCAGTATAGGATACATTGCTTCGTCCAGTCCGGGAAGTTTATTTCACTTTATTCCGAAGGATTTTTTATTCATAATAGTAGCGATAATGTTTATCACTGGTTTTATAATTAAAATATGGGCTGCAAAAGTAGTAAAAATCGAAATTTATTACTGGAAAGACATGTTCCTCGGAAAAAAGATCTTCGACTTCGTAGTTGCAGGCCCGTACAAATATTTTGATAATCCTATGTATGGGATTGGTCAGCTTCAAGCATATGCAATTGCAATGT
>JADGPX010000064.1 GCA_017882215.1 Chitinophagaceae bacterium
GCTTGTATTGGATTTATTATATAGGCAAAAACAAGCAATGCCAGTAATCTACGCATTATTTATTTCTTCATTGGGTTATTCAAAGATAATTTATTACTCATACAAAACATAATGATAATGGTTAAAATATTCTGAATATCAATACAATAATGTTATTAATTAAGCCCATAAACTCATACATAATAATTATTTTTGTAGGATGAATTCTGATGATAAAAAATTAATAAAAGTCGCCATTCTTGATATGTATGAAGGATACGAAAACCAGGGAATGCGCTGCCTGCGTGAAATAATAAATCAGTTTGGAGAGATCAATAATCTTGAAGTGGAATGGGATGAATTTGATGTGAGACTAAAGAATGAAACCCCGGATATCAGCTATGATATTTATATAAGTACCGGCGGACCCGGAAGCCCTTTAGAGAGTGAAGGCAGCGACTGGGAGAAGGCATACTTTAAATGGCTTGATACAATAGAAGAATGGAATAATAATTCAGATAATCATCAAAAGAAATATGTGTTCTTTATCTGCCATTCATTTCAATTGGTATGCAGGTATTGGAAGCTTGCAAATATTTGCAAAAGGAACTCAACAGCATTTGGTGTTTTCCCAATTCATCTTTTAGAGGATGGTAAAAATGAACCTGTATTTAATAGCCTGACTGACCCTTTTTATGCAGTGGATAGCCGTGACTGGCAGGTGATTGAACCAAAAATGGATATCCTTTATAAAGGGGCAAAAATTTTATGTATAGAAAAAGAAAGAGCTCATGTACCACTTGAAAGAGCAATTATGGCTATCCGTTTTAATGAATATTTTTTCGGCACTCAGTTCCATCCTGAAGCCGATGCATTGGGTATGAGCATGTACCTGCAAACGGAAGAAAAAAAGAAAACAGTTATTGAAAATCATGGTTATGAAAAGTGGGAATCAATGCTAAAACATTTAAATGATCCTGATAAAATATCATGGACTTACTCACATATACTTCCTAATTTTTTAAACATTGCAGTTGAACATTGTGAACATGGTCTAACCGTCCCGGTCTGACCATAAATTTTTTTATTCTTTAATTCTTTTAATAAAAATCGTTACACGAAGACCACCAGACAATTTCATAACTTTTTAGATATTACATAAAACTATTCTGCGGATTGCCTTTGCTCATTTAAGATTATTTTTATCATGTAAATTAAATATCATGATAAATGATCTGCGGCAACAATTCAATCAAAATTTTACAGAGGAGAAGTATAAAAATTTTCTTGCTGATCTTGATAGCAAACATCCAGGTGATATTGTTTTCAGAGTTGCAGAAACTCCGGTATTTATTTCTAAAGGTTTTACAAAAAAGATCATTGATGCCTGCGAAGCTATCGTTGATGTAATTGTTGACGGGAATTTTAAAAAGTTAACAGCAGCAGCTATTCCAAAAGGTGAAGCTGTACCTAATGAAAATGCGCATACGCACTTTATTGCTTTTGATTTTGGTATATGTGAAAATGCAGCGGGTGAACTTGAGCCTCAACTGATAGAAATGCAGGGATTCCCTTCGTTGTTTGCATTTCAGATATATTATCCTGAAGTATTAAAAAAACATTTTGACATTCCTGAAAATTTTGATAATTATCTAAATGATTACAATAAAGAATCTTACATAAAACTTCTAAAACAAATAATTGTAGGCGAACATAATATTGAGAATGTTATTCTTTTAGAAATAAATCCTCATGAACAAAAAACAAGAATTGATTTTTATTGTACAAAGGATTATTTAGGAATCCCCATTGTTTCTCTTACCGACCTGATACGGGAGGAGAGGAATTTGTATTACATGAATGAAGGAAAGAAAATACAGGTAAAAAGAATTTATAACCGTGTAATTTTTGATGAATTATTGCAACAAAAAGAGGCTCTTGGAAATTTTGTTGATCTTACTCAGGAATTGGATGTGGAATGGGTACCGCATCCCAATTGGTTTTACCGCATAAGTAAATTCACATTGCCTTTTATTAAACATCCATATGCTCCTGAAACATTTTTTCTTAATGAAGTAAAACAATTACCCGGTAACCTGGAAAATTTTGTTTTAAAACCATTGTTCTCCTTTGCAGGGCAAGGCGTAATAATTGATGTTACAAAAGAAGATATTGCTAATGTAAAAGATCCTGAGAACTGGATATTGCAACGTAAAGTAAAATATGCCGATGTAATAATTACTCCAAACGTTCCTGCAAAAGCAGAAATACGAATTTTTTATTTTTGGAAAGACGGATGGCAAAGGCCCATTGCAGTAAATAACCTTGCACGATTAAGCAAAGGTAAAATGATCGGTGTACGGTATAACATGGATAAAGATTGGGTTGGCGGCAGTGTTGCATTCTTTGAAAAATAGATTAATTACAAAATATTTTGTGGCAATTTATTTTTAGAAAATTTATTTTCATTCTAAAATAAAAATATTATGAATAAATATTGGTTAAAAAATCCCGAGCCTCACGACTTTCCAGCAGCTGCTGATTATTTGGAATTGCTCTTTTCAGAAGATGAAACAAAAGTTTTTGTTGATAATCTAAAAAAAGCAGTAACAATTAAAAAGAAGGCGAAAGATATACTAAGGGCAAGCGTTTTGCCACTTTTACCTGAGAGCAATATTCATGTAAAAGAAAACATTAAAAAGGTTAAAAAAGGAGGCAAACTTTCGCCGGTACTATTAGTAAGAAAAAATAATAAACTCATTATTGCCGATGGCTATCATCGCATTTGTGCGATGTACTATTTATCTGAAGATTTGGAAATACCGTGCAGGCTGGTTTAAAAAATAGCCGGTATAAATTAATAATATAAAAAGTGTTCCTTAATTTCTTTTGTTTTTAATTTCCATTCTAATACAGGTGATGGAACTCTAATAATATTTAACCATGAAGGATAAGGAGTATTGTTCTTTGTGACAAATGCTCCTGTTACACCAAAAAATAATTTTCTTTGTCTGATAAATGATGGAATAGATCTGTCATCAACAACAGAAGGATTAATTACTGCTCCTGTCATTCCTTCCGCTCCATAACCTACATCTGCATCTATCCATTTAGGAAAGTTGGTATTGGCAAGAAAAGATGAGATGTTGAAAGAAAGCCAATAGCTTTGCCCATTATAATCTTTAAATATTCGTTGTGGTAAACTTTTACCTAATTCCTGCGGATTATATTTTGCATAAATTGAATTGTGAAAAGAAAACTGCAATTGAATTTTTTGTTTATTCCATGCCGATTGTTGTGCCACAAAAAAAGCGGTGCCGGCAATATTAGCCAGCATATCACCTTTAGAAAACCCCCACTTTGCTGAAAAACCATCAAAAATTTCAATCATAGACATATAGGCGAGTGCTGTGCCCCCTGCAATTAAAATAGATGAGCTCTTCTTTACACCGCTCCATCTCATCAGATTATATTGAAATGCAGAAATATTATATGCAGAAGTTGCGTGACCAACTTTATCCATATTAAGCCATTCATTATTATCATTAAAAAAATGAAACCGGCTTTTTGGAAATTTTTTATACCATAAATATTGTAAACCAATTGTAGCAAGCGTGGCAATGCCTGCTTCGCTAATTATTACCAGGTTAAAACGTGCTTTATTAAAATTTTCAGAAACAGGTAAAAAACCTTGCTCTGGTACTCTCTGTCCGAAAACATTTTTAGAAATAACTAAAAAAAGTATAACACTGCATATAATCCTGAACATATTCATTCATTTCTTATTACTAATCATTTTTTTAATTCATTTTTTGACCTACTTTTCTGTAACCGATATAAAAGAATAATGGAAAAATCAGCAAAGTTAATATTGTTGATGTTATAAGTCCGCCGATTACAACAATGGCTAAAGGCTTTTGTGTTTCTGATCCAATTCCTGTAGAAAGAGCTGCAGGTAACAAACCAATTGCGGCCATCAATGCTGTCATAACAACCGGCCTTACACGTGTATTTAATCCTGATTTTATTGCATTCTCAAGAGAATGATAATTGAACTCTTGCTTTTTAATTGCCTGCAAATTCTTTTTAAATACAGAAATTAAAATAACGCCATTTTGAATGCAGATTCCAAACAGCGCTATAAAGCCAATGCCTGCGCTTATGCTGAAATTAATGCCAGTAAGATGAAGTGCTAAAATTCCGCCAATCAAAGCAAAAGGTACGTTCAGTAATGTTAATCCGGCGTCTTTTACATTTCCAAATGTTGCAAACAAAATAAGAAAGATAGCGAGTAAACATATTGGTACAACCCGCGACAATGTTTTAGATGCTCTTACCTGGTTTTCAAATACACCATTCCATGTAGAATAATAAGCTTTTGGTAAATGAACATTTGCATCTACTTTTTCCTGCGCCTCTTTTATTGTACCGCCTAAATCTCTTCCTCTTACCGAAAATTTTACAGCAATGTATCTTAGATTATTATCCCTGTAAATAAATGCAGGACCGGTAATAGTTTTTATATCTGCAATTTGTTTTAACGGGATTTTTATATTGTCTTTTCCCGGCATCATTAAATTTTCAATGGCATCCTGATCTGCCCGGTATTGTTGCTCATAGCGAATTCTTACATCAAATTTTTTTTCATCTTCATATAATTGCGTTGCAGCCTTTCCGCCAACAGCCATGCCTATTACACTTTGTGCATCTGCCATTGTTACTCCGTACATCGCCATTTTTTGCTGATCAAGTTCTATTCTAAATTCCGGTTGGCCAAGGTTTCTTTCCACACCCAAATCTTCAATTCCCTTAACCGTTTTTAATTGTGCCATAACTTCATTGGCTGCTTTATCAAGATTATTAAAATCTGTTCCGAAAATTTTTACTGCAAGTGATGCATTTACACCCGCTACTGCTTCTTCAACATTATCTCTTATCGGCTGTGAATAATTAAATATAATTCCCGGATACTTTTTAAACTCGGTATCCATCTCCGCTATCAATTCATCTTCTGTAATTTTTCTTTTCCATTTTTTTTCCGGTAGAAGATCAACCTGAATTTGCACGTTATAAAATCCTTTGGGATCTGTACCATCATTGGGTCTGCCAACCTGGGATAATGTTTGTTTTACTTCCGGAAAATTATGCATTATCTCTACCATTTTATTACTGATAACATTTGCTTCCGGCAGGCTAACGCTCATAGGCAATTCTGCCTCTACCCATAATGCCCCTTCATTTAATTCAGGTAAAAATTCTGTTCCTAAAAATTTTGCAGAAAAGAATGTAACAGCCATTATAGCAAGGACAATAAGCAAACTTGTTCTTTTATTTTTATACGTAACATTAAATAACTTTCCAACTCCTCTTTCAAAAAATAAAACAATTGGATTGTGTTTCTCCCTAACATTTTTTCTCAGTAAAACACTTGATAAAGCAGGAACCAAAGTGAGTGTAAAAAGAAGCGCACCTAACAAAGCAAAGCCCAGCGTATAAGCCAGCGGCGAAAACATTTTTCCTTCTACTTTTTGAAAAGCAAAAATTGGAATGAGACAGGTGATAATAATTAATTTAGAAAAGAAGATCGCTTTACCCATCTCCGTTCCTTTTTGTTTAATAATACCAAGTTTTGCAAGCTTATTAAATTTCTGCATGCCTACCTGCTTTGCTTTATGATCAAGCGTTACAAACAATCCTTCTACCATAACCACCGCACCATCTATAATAATTCCAAAATCAACTGCACCCATGCTTAACAGATTTGCGGACATTCCTTTTAAACGCATGCAGATAAAAGCAAACAATAATGATAAAGGAATTATGATACCGACAATTACAGTTGTTCGCCAGTCTGC
The DNA here is from genome assembly GCA_017882215.1 of Chitinophagaceae bacterium. GTDB lineage: Bacteria > Bacteroidota > Bacteroidia > Chitinophagales > Chitinophagaceae > Ginsengibacter. The sequence continues at coordinate 5,835 of JADGPX010000064.1, forward strand.
CATAAAAAGTAATACGATCACAGTAACTAAGATCACACCTTCCAGTAAATTATGAAGAACAGTGTCTGTAGCAAAGTCCATCAGATTTGTTCTGTCATAAAACGTATCAATCTTCACTCCTCTTGGCAAAATATTTTCATTAAGCTCTTTTACTTTTTCATGAATACGATCCAGCACCTCTTTGGGATTTTCTCCCTTTCTCATTACTATAATTCCTTCAATCACATCTTTATTAAAATCTCTTGCAACCTGCCCCAACCTTGGCTTTGCGCCTTCTTTAACTGTGCCAACATTCTTTACCAGGATAGGAACTCCATTAATGTTGGTAATAATAATATTTTCAATATCAGGTATATCATTGAGCAATCCAATACCCCTTACAACAAACGCCTGCCCGTTTCTTTCAATAATATCCCCGCCAACATTTAGATTACTTTTTGTTACTGCATTATAAACATCTAACGAGCTAAGATTATATTGATTAAGAAGATTTGGGTTTACGCTTATCTCAAATATTTTTTCTTCACCACCAAAACTGTTTACATCAGCAACACCCAGCACGCTTTTAAATTGCCTGTCCAGCACCCAATCCTGTATAGTTGTAAGGTCTCTTATTGAATAATTTTTGCCGGTAAGCGTGTACCTGTAAACCTCTCCTATAGGCCCGTATGGTGGTTCCACATCAGGCACCACACCATCCGGAAGATTGGCATTGCCCAGCCGGCTTAATACCTGCTGCCGTGCAAATGCGTCATCCACATCGTCATCAAAAATTATTCTTATATAACTCAACCCGAATGCGGATGTGGTTCTTAAATTAACTTTTTTCTGCACAGAATTTAGTGCCACTTCAAGAGGTATTGTAATGAATTTTTCAACCTCTTCTGCACTCCTACCGGACCATTGGCAAATAATAATTATTTGTGTATTGGTAACATCCGGAAAGGTTTCAATAGGAGTATTTTCATAACTCCATATTCCTATCACAACCAAAACACCAGTTAAAAAAAATACGAAGTAACGATGACGTAAAGAAAAATGAATAATATTTTTGATAAGTTTAACCACGGAAGTATTTTTTTATAAGTATTGATAAAATTATTTATTCATCATTTAGAGCATTGTAAATAAGGATCTGGTTTTTACTAATGATCAGATCACCTTCCTTCAATCCTGATTGGATATAATTTTTGTCTCCAACCTGCTTTAATATCTGTACTTCCTGCGCCTTTACATCATAATTATTTTTATATACAAGAACATAATTTTTACCACCATCAAATACAATTGCACTGGATGGAATCACCAATGCCTTTTCATCTGTTTTATTATTTATTGTGATCTTGGTAAACATCTGCGGCTTGAGTAGCATATCTGTATTTGGCAACACTATTTTCACTTTCATTGCCTTACTTAAAGGATCCAGGGCAGAATTTACCTGATCAACTCTGCCATGAAAAACTCTGTCAGGATATGAAAGAGTAGTAATGTCTGCTGTATATCCATGCTTTACTTTTTGTATATCAGTTTCAAATACACTTGCCCAAACCCATACATCCTGCATGTCAGAAATGGTAAATAAATTTTGCCCGTTATCATTGCGTATAAAACTGCCGGTATTAATATTTTTTTCTACAATAAATCCGTTTCTTGGTGAAGCAATAACATAAGAGCCACTGGCGCTTGTTCTGCCTCCGCCATTGATCGCAATCTGCATGTGAACTTTGTTCACTGCTGTCATTGCTTTTTCATATTGCAGCTTTGCCTGGATAAATTCCTTCTCGCTGCTGATGCCGTTCTGATATAATTGCTCGGCATTTTTATATTCCTTTTGTGCAATTGATGCATCACTGTTAGCGCTTTTAAGATCAGAATAATTTCCGGCAACATCAGCGCTTCTTATTACTGCAAGAGCCTGACCCTGGCTAACTCTGTCGCCAAGGGAAACATTCACACTAACAACCTGTCCGCTTGCATTGGGAAAAACTTTTACTACTTTATTATCATCATAACCCACTTCACCGCTTAATGTTAGCTGATCTTCTATATTATCAAATTTCACTGTATCTATTGTTATCATTTTTGCCATTGAATCAGAAATGACCGGGTCTTTTTTAATAACAGTTGTCTGCCTGCTTTTACACGAAATGAAGATTGAAAAAATAACGAGTATGTATAAATAATTTTTTTTCATGACTGCAATTTTATTTGTTAATGATGATCATATCTCTGCCAACAGTATAATTCAATTCAATAAGTGATCTTATCAAAGCAGTATGCTGATCAAGCAATTTTAATTTTGAATCTTTATAAGCATCAGTAAAATCAATAAACTCTAAAAGGCTTATTTGCCTTTGCTGATAACTGTTCAGCATGTTTTGAAAAAGCTTATCGTACTGCTGCGAAAAATCAAGTTGCTGAAGATTATTTACCTGCTGGTAAAATTTTATTTTATCAAAAGCGGTTGATACATCGTTTACAATTTTGGCATTTTGTGCATCTAACACAACCTGCTGCTGCTTTATATTAAATTGAGCAGAAGCAATATTTCCCTGGTTCTTATTCAAAATATTTAATGGAAAAGAAACTGCAAGCCCTACATAGTCGGGAGCATAACTGCTGTGCTGGTCAAATTCAGTACCAATGCTGATGTCCGGTTTAGCTAATGCTTTTTGATAAATCAGATTATGCGTTTGATAATCCAATTGTGTTTTCGCAATTTTTGCATCAGGGCGATTCTCTAAAGCCGTTTGTATAAGCTGCTGCCTTTCTGGTAATACAGTTTTTATAAGATCAGGCAAATAATAATTGAATGAAGGTTTTATAAAAACACTGTCATTATTTTTCAGTAACAATTTAATTTCACTTTGCACAGGTATTATAGTAGCCTCAACGTTCACTAATTCATTCTGAAGACTAAACAATAATGCCTTCACACGCATGTTATCTTTCACTGAAATATTACCAGCCTGCAACTGAATATCCATTCCTCTCACCAACTTTTGCAATTCTGTTATTTCGCTGTCATAAACATTTTTTAATTTAAGCTGATGTGCAATTTCAAAAAGATCGCTTATTAAAATATACCTAAGTGTTCTAACAATGTCATCAAATTGCTCCGCAGAAATTGTTGTATTATCTTCCGCAAGCTGTGCAAGCTTATTTCTTTTACCAGCAGTTTTTATTAATTGCATCACCTGCACATACACTTGGCCACTATTATTTCCGTGCTTAAAAAATCCACCCTGATTGTCATAAATATTTTGATCAGTCGACACTACAGGATTGTCCCAAAGCTTTGCCTGGCGTATCAAAGCGCGATTAGCATCAATATTATACCTTGCTGCCAGCAGCGATAAATTATTTTCAATAAATAACTTTTCTGCCTGCTGTAAATTAATATTCACCGTATCTAGTTGAGCAAACACTTTTGCACTAAAAGATTGAAGGATTATTATCAGCAATACAGTTATAAAGTATAATTGTTGCCGATACCATGTACATAAATTCATGATATGATAATTAAAATGAGAAATTTAGAATGAGAAGTCAAGTTTCAGGATTACATCCTGATTAACAAGCCTTGGGAGGCGGAGGGTTTATTTCTTTTATAAACTGATATGCATATTTATCAGAAAAATTTATAAAGCGCTTTTTAATTATTTTTTCAAAAAAAGAAATAGTAATGGGTTCAATTTTTTGGAATACAAGCTCAAATTGCTTTTGCATTTGCAATTCTTTTTGCTGCCTGTCTTTAGATTCCGGAATGGCATTATCATATTTTAAAATTACCTCTGCAATGTATTCAACGTAAGTATCTATATAATTGAAGTCATCCGCATTTGCAGCATTGGCAGGCATTTGAGCGTTAGGGGAATCAATGCTCATATTAAGTATCTGCAATGCAATTACAAACGCAATTAATCTGCAGATATGGTTTTGGAAATAACGCATCACAAAAAATGAACGCAAAAATAGGTTGCAAATTGTTAATAATAATAAAATTTAACTTCTGAGCTGAGTAAGCGTTTTAAGCTTTTAGGTAACAAACTATGGGTTTTAGGATGTTTGATGTATAGCTTTTCTAATCTCCTTTCCAGGCTCCAGTATTTATCATTGTGTTTATCCAAATAGCTGCTAAGCTGTGAGGCGTAATATATCCGGTGTTTGTATGCCTTTCTACTTTTAAAGTATAAGGAGCCATAACCCATATAAAGGACTTTGCAACGTTTGAAAGAAAACGGACAAACAAAATAATAAATCTCTCCTTTGCCTAAATTAGAGGATAATGTTTCACTCTGTATTTTGTAATTGATCTTTCGTTTTTCGCCCTCAATGGTTTTTGTAATAATCCAATACTATACTTAAACCGAAATTATTTTTTTTAGCAATTTGAATGATATTGCTTCGTAGCTTGATATATTCATTTTGATTTTTGTTTAATGAGTGGCCCAGATTGGGTAGGTGCAAAATACAACATCGCAGAAATGCCAAAGAATGTTACATTACTGGCAGATTCTCTTCCGCTATAAAAATATTGCCCAAAAAACACATTAAAATGCAGCTTTTGCGTAAAGGCATATTCGATGCCTGATGTAAGCTCTGTTAGCAGATTTTCCTTTGCATGAAAGATATAGCCGATACCTGCTGTAAACGTGTTGGTGAACTTTCCTTGTTGAAATATATTCAAGTTAGGACGTAGTTCCAAATAAGCACTTGTATCTCTAACAGTCACCCGACTCATGGTAGTCTTTCCAAGGTCTATACCCAGGCTAAATACATCCCATTGTTGGCCTACTTCAAGAGCGATATTGGATTTATCAGCAATTGTTCCTGCTGTGTTGGTTAGACTTGGCGCCAAAGAAATATAGGTTTGAGACAAACACTTGTAACTTACAAAGATCAATAGTATACTGAGAAATCTTTTCTTCATTTATTAATTTTTTTTTGAAAATTAAGGTAAAGAACCGGAAAAGAATAGGCATGGTCAGACTTTCTTTCTAATAATGGAAAGTTTATTGAGAAAAGCTTAACCTTAAAAATGAATCTTATATTTCCCCGGTTACTCAAAGTCTGGGTAATCAATCTTGAAAAGAATTTAAAAATAAATCTTATTCAAGCGAATAAAATTCATAACATTTACACAATATATCATTAACATTATAAGGTAATACAAATAAATTTTATTTATGCCGCAGAATATTCCGCTTAAATTAGAAGAGTTAAAACGTCGTAGAGACGCATACATCAAAACATTAAAAACAGACTCTAAAAATGCCTCAAAACTTGATAAACTAGCATTATGGATTACTATTCATGTAGGAAGTATGCAATTTTTTGTCATAATTTTTCTTTGGACAATTCTTTGGCTGGGATGGAATATTTTTTCTCCTACCTTACGATTTGACCCTTTTCCGGCATTCGTTTTTTGGTTATTTATTTCCAATATGATTCAACTGTTTTTAATGCCTTTAATCATGATTGGACAAAACTTACAATCTCATCATGCAGATGTTAGAGCAGAAACGGATTTGAAAATAAATCAATTGGCAGAATTAGAAAATGAAACAATCCTGATTCATCTCGAAAATCAAAATGAAATCATGCTTCAAATTTTAAAACATATTGAATCCAATACCAATTCCCAAGTTTCAAAGGAGTCTTGATTTTTACCTCAGCATAACTTTGATGCCGGGCTTTCTTTGCAAATAAACAATAATTGCAAGATAGATATTTCATCTGTTGCAGGACTTACAAGATCAGCGCCTGACTGGTCAATAGCAATTGGAGCTTCTGTAAGATTTAATTCAGGAAAAAAATAGATTCTTACAATGCGAACGTAACATGTAACAAACCTTTCAGTTTTGCCTGTGTTTGCCCTTCAGCAAAATTTTGTGACACAGGTAATTGAACATTTGCACCTAATGCAATTTTATTAAAGTTCATTTCAATACCTCCTGCAACTGACATAAGATTGCCACCTGTTTGTAAAACGGAAGCTTTATTTAAATTATTGGAGGCAGCATTCTCGTACAATAAACCAACATTAGGCGCAATACCTAAACCCATTGCACGCAACTTATAATAAGCGAATGTATTTGCTGCAAAGCGGTTACCAAAGCGGTACCCGGTTTTATTATCAGTATTAATTTTATAATTCGCAGAAGTGTTTAATCCAAACTTATTAATGCTTACATCATAAGAAGCATTCAATAAAATATCGGTGCTGCCGGTTCCGCTTTGTGAATTTACATCTCCGGGATTCACTAACGGATCATTTATATCTATATTATTTTTTCCTGTTGGTAGTTTAATCCCTCCCCCTATCCATAACTGATGTTCAATTAAATTTTTACCGGCATTAGTTCTGCTGTGCAAAAGATTATAATTTAATAAAATGCTTACATCTCCTATTCCATTCTGTGTTTTTATTCCATCATCAGTAAACTGCTTATTAATATGATATGGAATAAAAGCTAAAAGCTGCAACTTTGCGCCGATATTAATACCACTCCACAACTCAACCGTTTTGTAATAATCATTACTAAACTGGCTTGCATCACCGGCAAGTTGTGTATGGTAATGCATGTATTGATACCTGATACCAAAAAATTTACTGTTGAAATGCGGCAATAAGCCCAGGTAAAAATTACCAACGCCGCATCCACAAATTTCACATGCTGAAGCTGAAAATATTACAAGAAAAGTAAAGGTAGTAAGGAAAACTCTTTTCATAGTTGTACTATTTGCAAATGTAAACTATAAGTGATTACGTAAATGGAAGAATAAAGGTTGCTTGAAAATATTGTTTCCCATACCCTGATCGGTGTCGACACCGATCAGTAAATTTTTATGTCCCGGAAGTTTTTGACTCAGCAGTTGATATGTTTGAAAATAAAAGGCTCCAAGTTTTTAAATTTATACTCTAAAACTTAAAGCCATGCAAACACAAAATACAAAAATGGGTATTGATTTTACAGGACAAAATATTTATGTTGGTATTGATACACATTATAAGACCTGGATGGTTAGTATCTACGGTTTTTACCTTTTAAACATTGAAGTTAAAAGAAAGTATCGTGAAACTCCGGCGTTTAATAAAGTCTAAAATTTTAATACAGCCAAACTCATTGATTC